>PXDR01000335.1 GCA_003566335.1 Cyanobacteria bacterium T3Sed10_344R1 | reverse complement strand
TAACCGTAACGCAGGTCTGCTGCGGGGGAGTCAGTAATCTTGCTCAAAGGCTATTGCTGTTTTAGACTGTCGCCTCTTTAGAGTCGCTTCTTTAGAAAAGAGGCAGCGAAGAGGCGTCCGCCAGTTATCTGGATGATGCTCTTCTCAATTGTACAGTGGTGGCGCATCTAAATAGTACATTTGAATTATTTTCACTGCAAGTCACCCTTGAGCTGTTGCTCTAACCACTGCAGCGCTGCCGCGACATCTGAGACTTGGGCTGTTGCTGGCACAGTGGGGCGCTGCACCATCACCACCGGCAGGCCCAGCTGCCGAGCGGCGACAATTTTGGCGTAGGTGGCAGTACCGCCGCTGTTTTTGCTGACGATGGCCTGGATCTGGTGGTGCCTCAGCCTAGTGCGTTCGGACTCAACCGAAAATGGGCCACGGGCTAACAGCAGTTCGCCTGGGGGACGGGGCAGATCAGCTGCCGGGGGATCGATCATGCGCATCAAGAACCAGAAGTCCTGCAACGGGGCAAACAGGGCTAACTCTTGGCGGCCAATGGTCAGGAAGATCCGTCGTCCGATGCTGGCGGCGGACTGGGTCAGGGTGGTGACCGCTGCTGCCGTGCTGTCTACGGTAATCCAGTGATCCCCAGGCTCCGGTTGCCAAGCTGGTCGCAGCAGCAGCAGGTGGGGCAGGTGACAGGTTTGGGCAGCGGCGGCGGCTTGCCGAGAGATTTGGGCGGCGAAGGGATGGGTGGCGTCCACTAGGGCGCTGATGTGCTGTTGTCTGAGGTAAGTGACTAATCCATCTATGCCACCGAATCCGCCGATTCTCGTGGCTCCGGCGGCGGGCAGTTGCGGGTGCTGTGTCCGCCCGGCGAAGGAGGTGATGAGCTCAACCTGGGGTAACTGGTTGGCGATGGCCTGGGCTAACTGGGTGGCGTCCTGGGTTCCCCCGAGTAAAAGCACGCGCTGAGGCTGGCCAGTCATGGCAGGCAAGGGGTAGACGAACAGGCGGCAATAAAAAGCTGCCCATCCACTGTAGCGAGGAAAGGGCAGCGGAGAAGGTATTTGGTTGTTGGCTGTTAGCTGTTAGCTGTTAGCTGTTAGCTGTTAGCTAAAAGAGGCACCGCTGCGATCGTAGGTGCGACGAGCGGAGGCGCTGGGCTTGCCCTGGATATGACTCCAGTGTTCGGCAGATTCTGCTGGCATCCCGATTTCGTGGCCAACACGGCTGAGCATGGACTGCTGCCGCTGTTTAATAATTTGGTGATGACGCATCATCAGGGATCGAGCTTGATCTTGGGCAGACATAAGACGTCCTCCTAAAACTGTGGAGACCGAAACGGATAGCAGCCAGAACGGACAATTGGGAACCCGTTGAGGCGAAGGCCGCAGCTTCAGTCCATTTCTTCGGGCCATTTGCGGCTTCATCTATATTTAATATAGAAGAAATTTCTGTAACTCTTGATACGAAATACTGGGTTTTTGGCAAAACTTTACGCTTCTACAGCTTTGTTCACACTCTGGTGCAAGGCTTGGTCTGGCTGGAGTTTGGCCTGGGTTGGGTGGGTGTTTTTTCGGCTCAGGAACTAATCTTGATTTAGAACGACTGATAAACTCGATCCCCAGCTTGACTCTAGTTTGGCCGGGATGCCAGTTGCCTGATTTAGTCTGTCGTGATGGGGCTGGCAGGATTGGCGGTTCTTCAACAACTCCAGTAGGGAGTTAGGGGGCAATTATGAAGGGGCATCAACGCTTAAAAGTCAGTTTGCTGATTGGGCTGGGGCTAGGGCTGGTTTGGGCCAATCGGGCGATGGCGCTGCCCTGCCAAGAGATGAGTACTGCTTGTGTTGATCAGTTGACGGAGCTTGCGATCGCAAATTCCCCAGAATATGACCTGCTGGCGCGTCAAGTCACCCTAGCCGAAGACCAGCTTTCCCAGACCCGCAACCGCCGCTGGACGCATTTCCTCACCTTAGATCCCCTGCGGCTGGGGGCAAATCTACTAGGGGGCGGCGACGTGGGCCGCGCTCGGCAAACCGCTACAGAGCTAGAGCTCCAGCGGGATAGCCTGGCCCAACGCCAGACCGAAATTAACCAACGGCTACAGCAGTCCATCGCCAACTTGCTGTTGCAGTACGAACAGCAACAGCAGCAGGAAAACCTCGCGACCCAGCGGTTGGACACCCATCAACAGCGCCTGAGTACGATCGAAACTGAGTACCTGGCCGGAAACCATACCCTAGAGCAGATGCTGCCCCTCTGGGAGCGCACCGATGAGCTCAAAATGTTGGTTCAGCAACACCAGCACCAACAGCAGCAAACCCTGCAAACTCTGCGGGCCTTGGTAGGTCTGAGGGATCGCTAGGCGTTCTAGGCGTTACACCCAACTCACCCGTCCGGCGGAGAATCGCTGCAGTTGCCCCGTAGATGAGCAGAGCAGCAGTCGGCCTTGATCGTCTATGCCTTGGGCGATGCCGGTGACGGTTTGCTCAGCTTGGGTTAGGGTCACCGGTCGCCCGTACAGGGCATCCCGCTGGGTGAGGGCGGGGATAAAGGGTTGAAGCGGTGTGGTGTCAGGGCAACGCCTGACCACATCCCCCGCCTGGAGCAGCCAGTGGCGAATCTGGGTCAGCAGGGTGAGGTCGGATGGCACGGCTGCCACTAGGTTATGCAGGCTGATTGGGGGCCGCCCAGGCGGGGTTGTCTCAGTAGTCTGAAGGCTCTCTATAAACTCGGTGCGATGATTTAGCCCCACCCCTACCACCACGCGGCAGCCTGTGGGGCTAGAAGTGGTTTCGCAGAGGATGCCTGCTAATTTGCGATCGCAAACCAGAACATCATTCGGCCACTTCAACTGACAGCGCCCGGTCAGTTGCGGGATTGCGGCTTCGACCCCGTAGATCACGGCTAAGCCAACAACGAGGCTAAACCCCGACAACTGCCGAGGAGACAACCAATCCAGCAACACACTTGCCGTGATGACGCCGGGGGGAGATGCCCATACCCGGTTGTGCTGTCCTCGCCCTGCCGTTTGGCGTCGGGTGAAGATTACGGTGCCGTGGGGCAAATCTCCGCTCTGTTGTAATGCCCAAGTGTTCGTGCTGGGGCAACTGTCGAGCCAGTGTAGCCATGACGGCAATCCGGTGGGAATGCTGTTTATAGGCTTGCGATCGCACTGATCGGGATTGTCATGATCCTGATCGCCCTGAGCCTGATTGCCTTGAGCCTGATTGCCTTGATTGCCCTGGTTGCCCTGCTTCGGCTGATTATCCTGAGTCTTCTGAGCCTGTTGATTTCCTTGAGTCATCCCGGTTGCTCTTGACCCTGGCGGATCTGTCCTTGAGTTCTTATGCGCATAAGCCCCACCTAGGGCAATATCATAAAACCTACGGAAAAGCGGCAGATTGTGCCCCCAATCTGCCTAAATCTATCTGTTTACCCCTATGCCCCCCCAAGTTCCCCAGCCGACTCAATTTAGCGGCAGCCCTGGGCCACTCGGCCTAGATTCCACCCTGGCAGATCTGCCCCAGCACCAGTTCACCCTCACCCTAGACTGCCTTGGCACTGCTGTGGCGGAACGGTTTGAGCAATATCCCGACTTGCCTGGGGTGATTCTTGTCGATCAAGATCGGCTGGTGGGGATGATTTCTCGGCGACAGTTTTTAGAATTCCTGCTGCGTCCTAAGGGGGCAGATCTATTTTTGCAGGATCCCCTGCGGGTGCTACACAGCTACGCCCGCACTCAATTTTTGCAGATGGCTCCCACGACGGCCATCATTACCGCTGCTCAGCGTGCTCTGCGCCGCCCGGTCGATCAACAGGGTGATCCCCTAGTCGTAGTTAGCCCCGCAGGCTACCATCTGCTCGACAGCCATGACCTGAATATTGCCTATTGGCAGGTGCGGGGGAT
>PXDR01000354.1 GCA_003566335.1 Cyanobacteria bacterium T3Sed10_344R1 | reverse complement strand
CGATCGCACCAATACGCCGCCGATCTAGGGCCACCGCTAGCCGCAGTAGGGCACTGAGCTGCTCCACTGCGTGGCGGTGGGTTTTGCTGGGCAAGTTGCGGAAATTGTCGTGCTTTTTCTTGGGGGCGCTCTTGCGGTGGTAGCGGGCCAGGTTGGCGATCACCTCGATCTCGGTTTCGGTATAGCCCAACAGTTCCCCGTTGCGGATTAGGTAGTAGGAGTGCTTGTGGTGGGCCGAGTGGCTGATGAAATGGCCGCAGTTATGCAGCATGGCTGCCGCCCAGAGCCACTGACGTTCCGTGGCGCTCCAGTCGTGGAGCTGGCCCTGGGTTTGGTCAAACACCTGGAGGGCAAACTGGGCAATCCGCTCAGCATGGGGGATGTCCACGTGATACTTGCGGGCAATCTTTAGCACGCTGCGCTGACGCACTGACCCCTGGAACTGCATCCGGTCTTCAATCAGACCATGGGTGATCATCCAATCCACCACCAGCCCTTCCCGCAGGGCTCGCTCGCAAATCTTGATGGACTCCACCCCCAGCAGCTCCATCGCCTCTAATAAAATCACCGCGCCGGGGACAATAATTTCGGCGCGGCGGGCAGACATTTCGGGCAAGTTGAGCCGCTCTTTGGCGTCCATGTGACGCAGGCTATCGACCAACTCCCTCAGGTCGGCAATGGCCAGGGTGTAGCCGTTGAGGGGGTCGGGGGCCATGCCAATGCGATCGCAAGCATTCAGCGTCGCTAAACATTCAATCGTGCCGGACGTGCCGATCAATGACAGGGTCTCATCGGGTTCTAGATGGGCCTTTAGATCATCTACGGGCCTTTCCAACATGCCCCGCACATAGGCCCGCAGCACCGTAAACTCTTGGTCGCTAATTGGGTCGGTAGTGACGTATTGGCTGCTCAGTCGCACCGCCCCGACCTTGGTGCTGCTGAGGAAGCGGTGGGGCTGCCCCGTGCCCAAAATTAGCTCCGTGGAGCCGCCGCCGATGTCGATCATGGCGTGGGGCTTTTGGTCGAGTTCCATGCCCGACAGCACCCCCAGATAAATCCGGCGGGCTTCTTCAGTCCCAGCAATCAGGTTGACCGCCAGGCCCACTTCCGCTTCGACCCGCTCTAGAAATTCTCGCCCGTTTTTAGCCTCCCGCACGGCGCTAGTCGCCACCGCCACGATGTCTTCCGCGTTCAGGCTTTTGGCAATCTCTCGACAGCGCTTCAGAGCTGCGATCGCACGCTCCATTGCGTCTTCAGTCAGCCCTTCCGTGGTCTCGGCAAACTCCCCCAAACGCACCGTTTCCTTCGCTTTGTCGATGATCGAAAAGGCGGGTAGGCTGGGCTGAATTTTGACCACCACCATGTGGATTGAGTTGGTGCCCACGTCGATAGCGGCCAAGATGCGATCGCGATCTAAATCTGGTGCCGGTTGACGCCCCGACTGCCCTGACAAAGGTAAAGTCGAAAGCTGAGCTTGGAGAGAGGCCGTGTCAACCATAGCGAAGAAGGAGGGTGAAGATCGCCGCATTACACCCCGATCCTACAGGCACAGGGGCAGATTTCAGGGTCGTCCCATCGCAGTTGGCGGCCAATTCCCAGCTAGTTCCCGACTAGCCCTTGAACGCTACATTCCTTAACATCCCGGAGTCTGGGCTTAAGCAATCGATAGGATAATAAATGCTGTGATTCGCCCATCATCGCCATCACATCTAAATCAGTTATTTAGCAAAGACGAAGAGGATTGCGCTTTGGTTAGCACCACGCCCCTAAAAACCACCAAGTCTCAAGAGATCTTTAACGCCGCCCAGTCCCTGATGCCGGGGGGCGTTAACTCCCCGGTGCGGGCCTTTAAGTCCGTCGGCGGCCAGCCCATTGTGTTTGACCGGGTGAAGGGGGCTTATGCCTGGGATGTAGACAACAACCGCTACGTTGACTACATCGGCACCTGGGGGCCTGCCATCTGTGGCCATGCCCACCCCGAAGTCCTGTCAGCTCTGGCTGCGGCCCTAGAAAAAGGCACCAGCTTTGGCGCGCCTTGCGCCCTAGAAAACGTGCTGGCAGAAATGGTGATTGACGCCGTACCCAGCATTGAAATGGTGCGGTTTGTGAACTCCGGCACCGAAGCCTGTATGGCCGTGCTGCGGCTGATGCGGGCCTACACCGGACGCAACAAGATTATTAAATTTGAGGGCTGCTACCACGGCCACGCCGACATGTTCCTGGTGAAGGCTGGGTCTGGGGTGGCTACCCTGGGTTTGCCCGACTCCCCTGGGGTGCCCAAGTCCACCACCGCCGACACCCTCACCGCTCCTTACAACAATCTAGAAGCGGTCAAAGCCCTGTTTAAGCAGCATCCTGGAGAAATTTCCGGGGTGATTCTAGAACCAGTGGTGGGTAATTCTGGGTTCATCATTCCTGACGGCGGCTTTCTGGAAGGGCTGCGGGAAATCACCCAAGAGAACGGAGCCCTGCTGGTGTTTGACGAGGTGATGACCGGCTTCCGGATTTCCTACGGCGGTGCCCAAGCTAAGTTCAACGTCACCCCTGACCTGACCACTCTGGGCAAAATCATCGGCGGCGGGTTGCCGGTGGGCGCTTACGGCGGTCGCAAGGAGATTATGGAAATGGTGGCCCCCGCTGGCCCCATGTACCAAGCGGGCACCCTCTCCGGTAATCCCCTAGCCATGACCGCCGGGATTAAAACTCTGGAAATTTTGCAGCGGTCTGGCACCTACGAGCAGCTTGAGGCCATTACCCATAAGCTGATTACGGGGCTCCTAGCCGTGGCCAAGGAAACTGGTCATGCGGCCTGCGGCGGCAACCTCAGCGCGATGTTTGGCCTGTTCTTTACGGAAGGGCCAGTCAACAGCTACGACGATGCCAAGCAGTCTGACCTTGAAAAGTTCAGCCGCTTCCATCGAGGCATGTTAGAGCAAGGGGTTTACCTCGCGCCGTCCCAGTTTGAGGCGGGCTTTATGTCCCTGGCCCACACCGAGGAGGACATTGAGTTCACCCTGACGGCTGCCCGTAAGGTGATGTCTGAGCTGTAACTGGACTGAGGAAAAGTGCGATCGCAACGGTAGAGTGACGGTAGGCACTGAGTAATGGCATGTACGACGACGACGACCTCACAGCCCTAACCACCGACGCCGACTACGAGAGTCCCTTGGATCGCCTGGGGCCGGTGGAAGAACCCGCCCAGCCCCAGTACGATCCCGAGGCGATGCTGCTGCTGCTGTCGGCCCCCACGGCCCAGCAGCGGATGTTGGCAGCGCGGGCATTTTGCGAACTCCAGGACGCGCGGGCAGTGCCCCGGCTGATTGGTCTCCTGCAAGATGCCTGTCCTTTGGTGCGCCTCAGTGCTGCTTATGCCCTGGGGCGAAATCGCAGTGAGCAGGCGGTCGAGCCGTTAATCCACCAGCTGCATCAGGACTGGAATGGCTATGTGCGTAAAGGGGTGGTGTGGGCCTTAGGCAACAGCCGCGATCGCAGATCCTTAATGCCTTTAGTGGATGCCCTGCGCATGGACATCCCCGCCGTGCGGCTGTGGGCTGCCACCTCCCTGGCCCAGATGGTGCAGTTGGGCTACGAGCTCGTGATTGCCGCCATTCCCCCCTTAATTGAATCCATGCGGCGGGATGAGGTATCAGCCGTGCGCAGCAACTGCGCCTGGGCCGTGGGCGAACTTTGCCGAGAACTGCCCTCTAACGTGGTTTATGCCACGGCAGTGGATGCCTTGATTGAAACCTTTGCCGAAGATGACGACCTGGGCGTGCGAGAAGACGCCCGATCCGCCATCCTCAAAATTGGCGATGCCCGAGGGTTGCAAACGATTGAAGAAATCGAGCAAGACGGCTATTTCTAGCCCCAGCTATCTATCAAACTCCTTGAAGCATCGGGAGTCTGTGGCCGATAATAGGCGGAACAGACTTCAAGTTTTGTAACTATCCTTCTTCAGGCCGTGACCGACCCCGTGAAAGAGCAAAAGGGCTACAAAGATACCGTTCTCCTGCCAAAAACTGACTTCAACATGCGGGCGAATGCGCCCCAGCGGGAGCCAGAAATTCAGCAGTTCTGGGCGGATCAGCAGATCTATGAAACCCTGGCCCAAGAGAATCCGGGGGAACCGTTTGTGCTGCACGACGGGCCGCCCTATGCCAATGGGCCGCTGCACATCGGCCACGCCCTGAACAAAATCCTCAAAGATACGGTTAACAAGTACCAACTGCTCAAGGGCCGCAAGGTGCGCTATGTGCCGGGCTGGGACTGTCACGGTCTGCCGATTGAGCTGAAGGTGCTGCAAGAAATGAGCAGCGAGGAGCGCCGCAACCTCAGCCCGATTGAGCTGCGCAAAAAAGCCAAAAAGTGGGCGATCGCCCAGCAAGAGCGCCAGTGCGAAGGCTTCAAGCGCTACTGGGTCTGGGGGGATTGGGATGCCCCCTATCTCACCCTGCAGCCGGAATACGAAGCGGCCCAGATTGGCGTGTTCGGCCAAATGGTGCTGAAGGGCTACATCTATCGCGGCCTCAAGTCTGTCCACTGGAGTCCTAGCTCCCAAACCGCCCTGGCCGAAGCGGAGCTGGAATATCCCGATGACCACGTCTCCCAGAGCATCTACGCCGCGTTCCCGATGGTGAGCGCTTCAGCGGCTCTGAAGGACACCCTGGCTCCGTTCTTAGGGAATCTCGGGGTGGCAATCTGGACGACAACCCCCTGGACGATTCCGGCCAACCTGGCGGTGGCGGTGAATGCCGAGCTGGATTACGCCGTGGTGGAAGTGGCGGCGGGTGAACCGTTCCAGTATTTGCTGATTGCCAAAGAGTTGTGCGATCGCATTGCCGCGCTGCTCAACACCGAGCTGACCATCAAGGCCAGCTTCAAAGGAGCCGATCTGCAAGACTGCACCTATCGCCATCCCCTGTTTGAGCGCACCAGCCCCATCCTGGTCGGGGGCGACTACATCACCACCGAGTCGGGCACCGGCCTGGTACACACCGCACCCGGCCACGGGGAAGAAGACTTTAAGGTGGGCAAACGCTTTGGCCTGCCGGTGCTGTGCCCCGTGGACGAGCGAGGCAACTTCACCGCCGAGGCCGGGCCGTTTGAAGGGCTGAACGTGCTGAAAAACGCCAATCCAGCGGTGATCGAAGCCCTGGTGAAGGCAGGGTCGCTGCTGAAAGAAGAAGCCTATCCCCACAAATACCCCTACGACTGGCGCACCAAAAAACCCACCATCTTCCGGGCGACGGAGCAGTGGTTTGCCTCAGTCGAAGGCTTCCGGGACGCTGCTCTGAAAGCAATCTCTGAAGTCCGCTGGATTCCGGCCCAGGGGGAAAACCGAATCACCGCTATGGTCAGCGATCGCAGCGACTGGTGCATCTCCCGCCAGCGCAACTGGGGCGTACCCATTCCCGTGTTCTACGACGAAGCCACCGGGGAACCCCTACTCAGCGCCGACACTATCGCCCATATCCAAGCCCTGTTTGCCCAGCACGGCTCAGACGCCTGGTGGGAACTGCCGGTGGCCGACCTGCTGCCCGAGGCGTACCGCAACGACGGCAAAACCTACCGCAAGGGCACGGACACCATGGACGTGTGGTTTGACTCAGGCTCTTCCTGGGCGGCAGTGGCCCAACAGCGGGATGGCCTCACCTATCCGGTGGACATGTACCTAGAAGGCTCCGACCAGCACCGGGGCTGGTTCCAGTCCAGCCTGTTGACCAGTGTGGCCACCCACGGCCATGCTCCCTACAAGACGGTGCTGACCCACGGCTTTGCTCTGGACGAAAATGGCCGCAAGATGAGCAAGTCCCTGGGTAACGTGGTTGACCCAGCCATGGTGATCAACGGCGGCAAGAACCAAAAGCAAGATCCGGCCTACGGCGCAGATGTGCTGCGACTGTGGGTGTCCTCGGTGGATTATTCCTCCGACGTGCCCCTGGGCAAAACCATCCTGAAGCAGTTGTCAGACGTTTACCGCAAGATTCGCAACACGGCGCGATTTCTGCTGGGTAACCTGAACGACTTTGACCCGGCCCAGCACGCGGTGCCCTACGACCAACTGCCGGAGCTAGACCGCTATATGCTCCACCGGATGACCGAGGTGTTTGCTGACGTCGAATCGGCCTTTGAGAGCTTCCAGTTCTTCCGCTTTTTCCAGACGGTGCAGAACTTCTGCGCGGTGGATCTGTCCAACTTCTACCTGGATGCGGCGAAGGATCGGCTCTACATCAGCGCGGCGGATTCCCAGCGGCGGCGCAGTTGCCAAACCGTGCTGGCGGTGGCGATTGACAACCTGGCTCGGTCGATCGCACCCGTCCTCTGCCACATGGCCGAAGATATCTGGCAAAACCTGCCCTACGAAACCGGCCATCAGTCGGTGTTTCAGGCCGGTTGGGTGACCCTCGATCCCCAGTGGTCTCAGCCCGCCCTGGCTGAAAAATGGCAACAGCTCCGCACTATCCGCCAAGAGGTGAACAAGGTGCTGGAGCAGGCTCGGGCCGCCAAGGACATTGGTTCTTCCCTGGAGGCCAAGGTGCGGCTCTATGTGGCCGATACTGACCTGCGGGCCACTCTGACGGCGATGAACCCCGAGAATGCGGTTGCTTCCGGCAGTGTCCATGTGGATGAACTGCGTTATCTGTTCCTGGTGTCCCAGGTAGAGCTGTTGGACAGCCCTGAGTCGTTACAAGGGCTCAAATTCAGCAGTGAAGCCGATTGGCTTGGGGTGGGCGTTGTGGATGCCGAGGGCAAGAAGTGCGATCGCTGCTGGAACTACTCCACCCATGTGGGTGAGTCTGAGGAGCATCCTGAGATCTGCGATCGCTGCGTGGAAGCCCTGGCTGGTCAGTTTTAGCAGGCACAGCTTGCTTTAGGCGCAGCAGTCACACAATTAACCCAGGCAGTTTTTTAGGCTGCATAGCCCGGTGATGCGATCGCCGGGCTATTGACTGCTATGGCAGCCTTTCAAGCTTTTGACCAGATCCCTACAGGGTCAGTGCTGATCCCCATCTCTACCTATCGTTAGAGGACATGCCCCAGCACGCTTGATAACTTAGGCCGTGGACTTCGCATTCCCTTTACATTTTGCAAATCCAGTAAAGGTTTTTTTCATGTCTATTTTGTCCAAAGCCCTTCTCAGTAAGAGTCTGGTTGTTGTCTTGGGGGTCGCTGGCGCGGTCATGCTGCCCTTAGAAGCCCGAGGCTCCTCCCACAATGATGGGGCCGAGGCAGGATCCACGACCACGACCCAACTGCCTCCTGGCGGTACCCCCGGTGGCGCACCGATGGATCAGCAAGCCCCGCCTCCCGGCACGATGGAGCAGGCTCCACCGCCTGGACAAGCCCCGCCTCCTGCGGAAGAGGACTCTGATCCCTTTGGCACATCAGAAGAGGATGAGTCTGATCCCTTTGGGCAACCTGAGCAGGATGATGCTGACCCGTTTGGTACGCCCCAAGACCAAGCGCCCCCGCCTGGCGAGGAGGCTGATCCCTTCGGCACCCCTCAGGATCAAGCGCCTCCTCCTGGGAATGATGCCGATCCCTTTGGCACTCCCCCAGATCAAGCCCCCCCTCCAGGTGAGGACGCTGACCCCTTTGGCACCCCTCAGGATCAAGCACCCCCTCCCGGTAGTGATGCCGACCCTTTCGGGACTCCTCCCGAGCAAGCGCCACCTCCAGGTGATGACGCCGACCCTTTTGGGACTCCTGAGGATCAGGCTCCGCCACCTAGCGATGACGCCGATCCCTTCGGAACTCCTCCAGCAGATCAAGCGCCGCCTCCCGGTGATGACGCCGACCCTTTTGGGACTCCTGAAGATCAAGCGCCCCCTCCCGGTAGTGATGCCGAGCCGATGGAGCCCACCTCCACGCTGGAAGGTGGCAGCCTAGTGGAAGTAGCCACCAGCACCGGCACCTTTGAAACCTTGCTTACCGCAGCAGAGGCGGCAGGGCTGACCGATACGCTGGCCAGCGACGGCCCATACACTGTCTTTGCACCCACAGATGACGCCTTTGCCGATTTGCCTGAAGGTACTGTGGAATGGTTGCTGCAAGCCGAAAACCGCGACCTATTGACCCGAGTTCTTAACTACCACGTGGTTGAAGGTGAGGTACGTTCTGATCAAATCAGTAGTGGCCTTGTCGATACCCTTGGTGGTGGCGTCGCGGTATTGGTGACAGAAGGTAACGTGATTGTGAATGATGGCAGCGTGGTTCAGGCTGATGTTGCTGCCGACAACGGCGTGATTCACGTCATGAACCGGGTGCTGATGTCTAGCGAACTGCGGGAAGAAATCACGTCTGCTCTCAGTGCTGGCATTTAGTCCCCAGATGACATTTAGGCGGGAGCTAAACGCCAGAATCTAAACGCCAGAACAATAGTGCGTTCTGAATAAACAAGGTCAAGGGCGAGGAAGGTATTGAGCCGCTTCCTCGCCTTTTCAGTTGCGCCGACTTTTTTTGTACGATTAGGAGGCTCAGCAACCCTGAGGAGACGAATCGGCAGAGCATCTGGAAATTTACGATCTGGCAAGCATGGAACCTATCCGCATTTCCCACTTTTCTGACGTTTTGTGTGTCTGGGCTTACATTGCCCAAGTACGCATTGAGCAGCTTCAGAAAACCTTTCAAGACCAAATCGCGCTGGAGTATCACTTCATCCCGATATTTGGCAATGCCATCGAAAAACTGGAGGCAAAGTGGTGCGATCGCGGCGGGTTAGCGGGTTACGGCCAGCATGTTCAGGAGGTGGCGGCGCGGTTTGACCATGTCACCATTCACCCCGATGTCTGGATCAAGGATCCACCGATTTCCTCGATGGCGGGCAATATTTTCCTCTATGCCGTCAAGCTACTCGACGCCCAAGGAAAATTGACCGCCACCCCTCAAGCGTTTGAACGCACCATCCTGGCATTCCGAGAAGCCTTTTTCACCCAGGGCCGAAACATTGCCCATCGCCAAGTTCAGCTCGATATTGCGGATCAACTCGGACTACCCACCGATCAAATCCTCGCCCAGATCGCCAATGGTGCAGCCTACGCCGAGTTATTCAAAGACTCAGAACAGGTGAAGCAGCATGCCGTTACCGTCAGCCCCACCCTAATCTTCAACGAAGGCCGCCAGCGCCTCAACGGCAACGTCGGCTACCGGGTGATAGAAGCCAACATCCGCGAACTGCTAAACAATCCCGAAGACGAACATTCTTGGTGCTAGCGCCAGTGTAATGTGCCAAAGGCTTGCAGAGCGGTGCGTTACGGCTTCGCCTAACAGCACCCTACTTGACTATTCTCAGGACAGCCAACAGCTAATAGCTAATCTGATCCGAAATATAATCCGACGGCTCTAAATGAATCGTGGCTCGGACTGGGCCGTAGGCAGCAATTAGCTTGCTTTCAACGGTTTCGGTGATGTCGTGGGCCGTTTTGATATCGGTTGCGGTCACCACCAGATGCATATCGACAAACACTCGCTGGCCTAGCCGCCCGCGAGATGCAATGCTGTGGCAGTTCACCACTCCAGGCACCTGCATCACCTGCTGATGGATTTCTTCGGGGGCAATCGCCATCCGATCGACTAACCAGGGCAAGTTGGTGGATAGCACTTGCCAGCCGCTGTGTAACACCAGCACCGCCACCGGAAAGGCGAGAGCCACGTCTAGCCAGTTCCACCCCAGCCATACTCCAACCAACCCGCCCAGCACGGCAATGGTGATCCATACATCGCCCATAGTGTGGTGGGCATCGGCAATCAGCAGTGGGCTGTCGAGGCGTTGTCCTACCCGCCGCTCGTAGAAGGCAACGAAGATGTTGACGCCCAACACCAGCAGCAGCAGCCAGAGCGAAATCGCATCCATGGTGACGGGGTCAGCCACAGTGCCAATGCGAACCACCGCGCTCCGCAGAATCTCGTAGCATGCGATCGCAAGCAACGCTGCAATACCCAACGCCCCCACCGCCTCAAACTTTTGGTGACCATAGGGATGATCGCGATCCGGCTTTGGCGACGCCATCTGATTGGTCACTAGGCCCAAAATGTTGTTCGCCCCATCAGTGACGCTGTGGAGGGCATCGGCTAATAAACTGAGGGAGCCAATCCATAGTCCTAGTCCCCCTTTGATGCTGACTACGAGCAGGTTTAAGCCCAGGGTAATCAGCAACACCTGCCGGACTTGGCGACGGCGAGAGCTGGTAGATGGGGGAGAGGCACTAGTATCCATTACTGCTCCCCCAAATAGATCCCCATCCCAAGCGCTGTCTTCACAAGGGTGTCTTGAGGATCAACCGCACGATATTGGGCGATCGCATCTTCAATCGGCACGCTCACCACCTGCCGTTTTTGCCAGGTCACCATGTGGTCGTACTTGCCCTCGGCAATTAAATCGACGGCGGTGACCCCAAAAGCGGTCGCCAATACCCGATCTAGCGGCGAGGGAATGCCGCCCCGCTGCACATGGCCTAACACCGTCACGCGGGTTTCGGCCTGGCTTTGCTGTGCGATCGCATCCGCCAGATATTGACCAATGCCGCCGAGGCGAGACTGCCCTTGGGCATGGGTTTGGGTCACCTGGCAGCCGCCTTCATCGCAAACTGCTTCCGCCACGACCACCACGGCGAAGTTGCGCCCCTGGGCCTGAATCTGGCTGATGGCTTGGCAGACCCCGTCAATGGTGTAGCCAATTTCGGGAATCAAAATGATGTCGGCCCCCCCGGCAATGCCAGCGTTGAGGGCAATATGTCCGGCATCCCGGCCCATGACTTCTAAAATCATCACCCGGGAATGGCTGGCGGCGGTGAAATGCAGCCGATCGAGGGCTTCTGTGGCGATGTTGACGGCAGTGTCGAACCCGATCGAGCGTTCGGTGCTACCTAGGTCGTTATCAATGGTTTTGGGAATGGCGACTAGGTTGAGGTTGCCCTGCTGAGCCAAGCGACGCAAAATCGCTAAGCTGCCGTCGCCGCCCACACCAATCATGGCGTCGAGACCGAGCTGGTGGTAGCCCTGAATGATCTCGTCACTGCGATCGCTGAACTCTCCCTCGGCGGAAGGAAATGCAAAAGGATTTCCCTTGTTGGTGGTTCCTAAGATGGTGCCCCCAGCGGTTAACAGCGGGTACGTATTGGCTAGGGTCAGGGGGATGGCCTCAGGAGGACGGCTGAGTAATCCCAAGGTGGCGCGGCTAATGCCGATGACTTCCCAGCCATAGGTGCCGATGGCTCGATGGGTCACAGCTCGAATGGCTGCATTGAGGCCAGCGCAATCACCGCCGCTGGTTAAAATGCCGATGCGTTTGGTTTGCCCCACGTTCTTCCCCAAGTTGATTCGCTAAAAAGCCTATCAAGGGTTGGACAAGGGTGGGGCGGCTGCAGGGATTATTTACGTTTGCGCGGCGCGACTAGATCCGGCTGGAGCCTGTCGTCTGGGATAGGCGGTACAGGGTGGGGTCTAAGTTGCGATCGCAGCCCAAATCACGCCCAAATTCTGCTCGAAAATAGACTCAGCATAGGAAGTGCGCCACGCTTTAGGGTGGCGCACCGCAATCGTCATCTCAAGTTGCCCTAGGGCAGGGGATTGCGGGAGAAGCTGCTGCGCCGGTCAGAACTGCTTTGTTCCCGAGGCTTGGCTTTGTTCACCCGCAGCTCTCGGCCTAGCCACTCTGCCCCGTCCAGCTCGGAGATCGCCTGGTCTTCTTTTGTTTCATCCGCCATTTCTACAAACGCAAAGCCACGCTTGCGACCACTTTCGCGGTCAATTGGCAGGCTGATGCGAGTTACCTCACCATACTCAGCGAATACATCTTTTAGATCTTCCTCTGTCGCTTGAAAAGACAGATTGCCAATGTAAATAGTCACAACGTTCTCCAACTGGAATCAAGGCAACAGGCGCTCGGGCAACTTGGGGAACGGCAAGGCCAAAAGCAGCGGACGCGGCACGCTTGTGATGCGATCGCATCGGCTGAGAGCATTGCCAACCGGCCCTTCGCGACCTATCTTTCGCTGCCATGATAGCCTATCCCTCTCAGCAGATGCAGTATCCTAAATATCCCTTTTCACCGCTTTTTCACTGTCCTTTGTGGCGGCTAAGGGGAGGTTAACGGGTTAAAACTCGTACCCAATTCCTTGCCCTATCCCATCAAGAATCATAACCAGGCTGGCGACTGCATATTCTCCAAAGTTAAACTGTATATGGAACTACAGTTTGCGGGAGCTAGCCATGCAACTTTCCTATCGCGGTGCTCACTACGAAACCCATGATCCCCATGTTGAGGCGGTTAATACCGGCACTATCGGCACCTATCGCGGTGCTCCGCTCAAGGGCAAAAGCTACAAAGTTGACCAAGGCCATCATGGCCGGGTTCAGCTGGTCTATCGCGGGGTGAAATACTCCCACGAGGTCTAGATGATTAGCGCCAGACTGCTGGCCCTACAGTCGAACGTTGCCTCTCGTAGCTTTGAGTTGGCCCCGCTTGGTCTTGCGATCTAGTCGCTTGCGCTTAGCGCTACGGGCTGGCTTAGTTGGCTTACGTTTCTTCGTCGTGACCGTGACGCCCTTAACCATCTCTTGCAGACGGTTGAGGGCGTCTTCTTTATTTTGTTCTTGGGTGCGGTGCTGTTGAGCTTTGATGACGATTACCCCATCCTTGGTAATGCGTCGATCGCCCAAGTTAAGCAACCGTTCCTTATACAGCGGCGACAAAGACGAGGCGTTAATGTCAAACCGCAGGTGAATTGCCGAGGCAACCTTGTTGACGTTCTGGCCCCCTGCGCCTTGGGATCGAATGGCCCTCAGCTCAATTTCGCTCAGGGGAATCGTAGTGCGGCGAGTAATCTCCAGCATGTAAAACCGTGGGTTGATCTCTC
Source organism: Cyanobacteria bacterium T3Sed10_344R1 (assembly GCA_003566335.1). Lineage (GTDB taxonomy): Bacteria > Cyanobacteriota > Cyanobacteriia > Phormidesmidales > Phormidesmidaceae > PXDR01. The sequence continues at coordinate 3,613 of PXDR01000354.1, read as the reverse complement.
TTTAGCCTAACCAATGGCTAATCGGCACCGTGCGACTAACCGACCCATCACAAAGCTGGCGAGAAACGGAGAGGGTGGGATTCGAACCCACGGTACCTTTCGGTACACTCGATTTCAAGTCGAGCGCATTCGACCACTCTGCCACCTCTCCAAAGGGGCTGTTTCCTTTGTACCACACAGCTCTGTCCCTATTGTCTCGGGCTTTAGTTTGTCAGGCCGGGATGATCGCTGAGTGGATTAGCTGGACACCTTAACTGGACGCCTTAGCTGGACAACGTTGCCGTGGTTTGGCAGTACAGGGTTTCCCGTTCACGAATTAGGCCGGTGGGGGTGACCCAGAGTTGCTCGACCCGCTGCACTTGGTTTGCCTCTAGGCTGACTAGGGAAAAGTGGTGAGTGCTGGGCGGGCCGGAGCGCACCCGGGGGACACAGGCGGCGTTGAGGTGAAGGGTGCCCTGGCGATCTTGGGCGAGGCGCTGGCGCAGCACGTCTTTGCGGTGGCGCAGGCGGTGGTGCATATGGCCGAAGGTGACCAGAGGCACGGCTTTGCCGGATTGCTGAGCTAGGGCGATGCCTGCTGAGAGATCGGGTTCACCAAAGTCACCGCCGATGGGGTTCCAGTCTTTGCCGCAGGGAGATTCTGGGGTATCGCCCAGCCCCGTGGGGCCGCAGTGGCCGACAAAAATCAGGGTGGATTCCTGGGCGTCCCGGACGGCTTGGCTGATGCGTTCAGCAGAGTCGGACAGGGTGTTGATGCCATAGCGATCGCAATAAAAGCGGCGATTACGCCATTCTGCGCCGCCCCAACTAAAGGGCCGTCCCCCCACGACGGTCAGCCCCAGCTCTGGCAACTCTAGCCGCCCATAGCCGACGTGGATTGCGCCTAAGATCTCTAGCTGCTGGGTCACCCGATCTTCGACGGTGCGATTGTAGGGGCACTTTTTGCGGCCCCACTCTGTGGCGCTGAACCAGGCATCGTGGTTGCCGAGGATGACGGCTTTGGGGAGGGGCAGGGCTGCGATCGCACCCACAATCTCCACCGCTTCATTGCCAAAATCACCGACAAACAGGGCCAGATCTACCCCCAACTGCATCAAAGCCTCGCCATCAGCAGCGCTCCACTGATCATGCACATCCCCAATTACGGCAATTCGCCTTTGCTGCTGACCCACAAATTACTCCTAACTCCCGGCCTCTCCAGCATAAGCAACCCCAGAAGTTTGGTAAATTTTCCCCAGACCCTGCCCCCAGTTTTATCCAATTTTTTGCTGCATCCTGGCCCGATGCGATCCCAGCCCGACTTGTCACCCTACTTTTGATCCCATGACCTCCTCTGCCTGGCTGATCTTCACCGACCTTGACGGCACCCTGCTTAACAGCGACACCTACGACTATGCTGCGACGCTGACGGTGCTGGCCAAACTTCAGGCGCAGCAGAGGCCGGTAATTCCGGTGACCAGCAAAACTCGGGCTGAAGTCGAAACCCTACGCACCGCCCTCAATTTGCAGGATCCCTTCATTGTTGAAAACGGCAGCGGTCTGTTTGTGCCCCACCAGCACCCTCGGTTCAAGCTAGCCGAGGCTGAACTCATGGGGAATTACCAAAGCCTGGCCCTAGGCGGCAGCTATGTCCTGGCGCGAGCTACCCTCAAAGCCTTGGCTCAGCTGATTGGTCGTCCGCTCAAAGGCTTTGGCGACCTCTCCGTCACCCAAATTGAGCAGCTGACCGGCCTCAGCGCTACTGAAGCCCACCAGGCCAAAAGCCGCGAATTTAGCGAACCTTTCCTCACGCCCAAGAACATCACTGCCGAAGCCTTGCAGGCCGCCGCTGCTGAGTTGGGCTTTCAGGTAGTCGTGGGGGATCGCTTCTCCCACCTGATCGGCGGTGAAGCTGGGAAAGGGGCTGCTGTCGCTCAGATGATCAGCGCTTTTCGGGCCACCCTGCCCCCCGACACTCCGTTGCAAACCCTGGGGTTAGGCAACAGTCCCAACGACCTTCCTATGCTGGAAGCCGTCGATCATGCCATTGTCCTGCCCGGCAAAAGCGGCCCCCATCCCCAGCTTGCCGATCGGGGCTGGGCGATCGCACCCAGCCCCGCCCCCGAAGGTTGGGCTGTGGCGGTGGAAGAGGCGCTGGCCGCTGCGTTGAGTGACTAGCGCTTAGACCTCCGAGGTTGTAAAACCTCGGAGGTCTTGGCTTTGGTAGGGCGTTAGTTCAGCGGTACGCGCTTAATCAGTACCGTCATCACTTTGCCGGGTTGGCCGGTGGGCTGGGGTTTGCACCAGTCGTTGGGTTCGGCATAGCCGCGACGGTGCAGGTTGCTGACCGTGAGCCGGACTGCGGCCTCGGGGCCAAACAGAACGTGGCGGATTTCGGGGGAGCGCTCGGGGAACTGATCTCCGGCAACTGGGCGACAGTCGCCCAGGCCGTCTCTGGGATTGTCGCTGCCAGCACCGCCAGCCGCTGGGGTTGGGGAGTCGGTCTGGTCTTTGAGGTTCAACGGTTCTGTTGGATCACACATGGGTCTGGTTGTCTTTATAGGTAAGAGGACAAACCAGAACCCAAAAGCCCGGCTCCCCAGCGCTGCCGAGGCTCAATAAAATTGGGCAGGGCAAGCAGTGCTTTCAGGGGGCCGGGCTAAACTAGCGCCAGCCACCAGATAGCTTACGTATCTGGGGGTGATTACTGCCTGGTGGTGTTTTGACCACCGCCGGGCAGCGCCAAGTTTTCGGATTCTAGCAATAGAGGACTAGGCATCCCGTGGGATACCCATGGCAAGAGATTGTAAGCGCAGCATTCTGAGAAGTCAACCACCCCACCCCCTTCTCACCGTTCTCTGGTTTAGGGCGATTGTGCAAGTCACCGACCAGCGGCAAAAACTTGGGCAGCGGTGAGGTGAAGGCTGGGGAAGGTCGGAGAGCGCAACACTGCATCCCCTTGTAAAACCTGCTTGCAGTAGCGATCGCCCTCTAGGATGCAGACCGTCAGGCTAGGCTGTTTCGGCGTGCCGATGTAGTCTCGACCTCCTAGCCCGAGGTAATCGACTATCCAGTATTCGGGTACGCCTAGCAGCGCATAATCCTCAGTTTTACGGGCATAGTCGTTCTGCCAGTTGCCGCTGACAACTTCGACGACTAGCTTGATTGCAGCCCCGCGACAAATGACCGGCTCCCGCTGCCACAGGGGTTCCTGGGCCAACTGGGTTTGATCCAGCACAATCACATCGGGGCGAAAGGCGGTTTCGCTACCCAACAGCCGCACCAAGCACCGATAGGGGATCACGTAGGGGAGGTTTTGCTGATCGATCGCAACATTTAGCTTGCGACCCACAAACCCGGCCACTTCTTCATGAATGCCTGTGGGTTCCAAGTCGATCAGTTCTCCATCAATTAGTTCGTACTGGGCGTTGTCGCTATATTGCTCGATGAAAGCAGCGGCGCTCAGGAGTTGGGGCTGAAGTTGAACCATCGGGGCAGCTCCGGTCTTGGGGATGGACTGCTGAAAGGGGCGGTGTCCTCTATTGTAAGTACCTCAAGCGGGGCAGACCTTGGTGGGGTCAGAACCCTGGTTTATCTGGCAGCTGCAATACGCTTAGGGTGCATCTCAGTTTGG
>PXDR01000536.1 GCA_003566335.1 Cyanobacteria bacterium T3Sed10_344R1 | reverse complement strand
TCAGGTAGCGGAACATCAGCTTGTACTCACCAGGATCATTGCGGTGGACGTTCAGCACCATATGGCTGGCTTTGTAGAACAGTCCCTGGACTTGGGACAGGTTGTAGCGGTGAATCAGGGCCTCGGGGCTGGGGGCTTCAAACTGGGTGAGGATGCGGTTTTCTTGCAGGTCGGCGTAGAGGCCCTGGCGGATGTGGTCGGGCTGGATCTCTTGATCAAGTTCTTGGCTAAGCTGTTGGGCCAGGGTGCTGAGGTGCTGTTGGGCGGTTGTCGGACTGGGAATGGTAGTGGCGGCTAGGGTAAACACCCGCTGGCGCAGTTCTTGGGGATCGAGGGGACTGACCTGCTCAAAGGTGCTGAAGTGGTTGCGCAGCAGGTGGGCTAGGCCGCGCTTGATCCGATAGTCGGTGTCTTCCCCTTCTAAAGCCTGGAGCTGGCGGTTCAACTCGCCCTGGGTCTGGCCCACCGCCGTCTGGAATTGGTGGATTAAATCCGTTGCGATCGCAGCGATCTTTTCCCCCGACTTGCCCCCTAGGGCCAGCCGCTTAGGAATCAGGGTGTCGCCGCCGTAGCGGTAGATCAGCAAATCAGACGGTAGCGTAAGCGCCTCCTCCGGGATAAACAGGAGCGTGACTGGGTTCTAGCCCTCAATTGGACTCCTATACTAAAGGAAGCATAGCCCTAGACTTCTCGCCCAGACCGCCGTTGATTCAAGCCGAAACGATTGAACTATTAGAGTGGCCGCGCCTGTGCCAGCACTTGGCCACCTTTACCGCCACGAAACTGGGCAACTTGGCAGCCCGCCACCTGCCCCTGGGCCAAACCCAGGCCGAAAGCCTAACCCTCTTGGCCCAAACCCGAGAAGCGACGCTGCTCGATAACGCCACGGCGGGGGGACTAAACTTTGGCGGCATCCAAGACATTGGTGATTCCTTAGAACGGGCCGAACGCCAGGGGATTTTGACCGGGGCAGAACTACTTGCGATCGCAACCACCCTAGCCGGGGCGCGACAGCTGCGGCGGGTGATTGACGCTCAAGACGACCTGCCCGTGCTGCAAGATCTCGTCGCCGAACTGCGCACCTACCCCGACCTAGAGCAGGCGATTCACCACTGCATCGACGATCGGGGCCAAGTGGCCGATCGGGCCAGCGACAAGCTGGGCGGCATTCGCCAACAGCTCAAAAGCCTGCGGGATCAGATTTACCAACGACTGCAAAAAATCTTGCAGCGCCAGGGCAACGCCGTCCAAGAATCGATCATCACCCAGCGCAGCGATCGCTTCGTCCTGCCGGTCAAAGCCCCGCAAAAAGACGCCATCCCCGGCATCGTCCACGACGCCTCCACCAGCGGGGCCACCCTCTACATCGAGCCCCACGCCATCGTTGACCTGGGCAACCGCCTGCGCCAAGCCCAGCGCCAAGAAAAAGCCGAAGAAGAAATCATCCGCCGTCGCCTGAGCGAACAAGTCGCCGAAGTCCAGACCGACCTCGAACGCCTGCTCGCCATCGTCACCACCCTAGATCTCGCCACCGCCCGCGCCCGCTACAGCATCTGGCTGGGGGCCAACCCGCCCCGGTTCATCCCCCCCGACGAACAAACCACCCTGCGCCAACTGCGCCACCCCCTGCTGGTCTGGCAAGCCCAGCACGAACAAGGGCCAGAGGTCGTCCCCATCGACCTACTGATTGATCCCAAAATCCGGGTAATCGCCATCACCGGCCCCAACACCGGCGGCAAAACCGTCACCCTCAAAACCCTGGGCCTCGCCGCCCTCATGGCCAAAGTCGGCCTATTCATCCCCGCCAAAGAACCCGTCGAACTCCCCTGGTTCGACCAAATCCTGGCCGACATCGGCGACGAACAATCCCTCGAACAAAGCCTCTCCACCTTCTCCGGCCACATCCGCCGCATCAGCCGCATCCTCGACCAAGTCTCCCCCACTGACACTGACAACGACCGCCCAGATCTGGTCAATTCCTCACCTCTTGAGCCAACAGCTAATAGCCAAAAGCCAACAGCCAATCCCCTCACCAACACCCTCGTCCTCCTCGACGAAGTCGGCGCAGGCACCGATCCCTCCGAAGGCAGCGCCCTAGCGATCGCACTCCTCCAGCACCTCGCCGACCACACCCGACTCACCGTCGCCACCACCCACTTCGGCGAACTCAAGGCGTTGAAATACCAAGACGAGCGGTTTGAAAACGCCTCCGTCGAATTTGACGACGTTAGCCTGTCCCCCACCTACCGGCTGCTCTGGGGAATTCCGGGGCGATCCAACGCCCTAACCATTGCCCGCCGCCTGGGGCTCGGGGAAAACATTATTCAGCAGGCTCAAGGCTATGTGGGTATCGGCAGTCAAACCGACGTAAACCAGATGATTGCTGGCCTAGAACACCAGCGCAAACAGCAGGAAACCAAAGCAAACGAAGCCGCCGCCCTCGTGGCCCAGGCCGACAAACTGCATGAGGAAATTCTGCGCAAGACAGCAGCCCTAAAAACCCGAGAACAAGAGCTGCGACTCCAGCAAGAGCAGGCAGTCCAGGCCGCTGTCGCCGAAGCTCGGGCCGAAATTGCCCAGGTGATTCGCCGCCTGCAAAAAGGCAGCGCCACCGCCCAAGATGCCCAAAAAGCCACAGAAGCCGTCCAGTCAGTCGGACAACGCCATCGCCCGGCCCCACCCCCCAAAGCCAAAGTCAGCTACAACCCCCAAGTGGGCGAGCGCGTCCGCATTCCTAGCCTGGGGCAAACCGCCGAAGTCATGAGCGCCGTGGACGAAGACGGCAAGCTCAACGTTCGCTTTGGTCTAATGAAAATGACCGTCGCCGCAACTGACATTGAATCCCTGACTGGCGAGAAGGTTGAGCCTCCGCCTACCAAAGTTAAAGCCGCCCCGGCTCCCCCACCGCCGCAGCCCGCTGCCCCAGCGGTGCGCACGTCTAAAAACACCGTTGACTTGCGAGGGATGCGGGTGGCTGAAGCGGAAACCGTATTAGAAGAAGCAATCGCCAGCGCCCTAGGGCCGATTTGGATAATCCATGGTCATGGCACCGGCAAGCTGAAGCGCGGGGTGCAAGAGTTTCTGAAACACCATCCCCAGGTGCAGCGATTTGAGGCGGCGGAACAGTCAGACGGCGGCACCGGGGTGACTGTGGCGCATATGACCTAAAACCTAATACTGCCTTGCCGACTCTATTGCTTCAGGGAAGACGACCGTCCCCGTCGGCACTGCCAGATTGGTCAACGGCACCCGCAAATAAATCTGTGCCCCCCAGGATTGCTGGCGAATCCGGCAAGTCCTGTAGCCAAAATCCACCAAAACAAAGTCAGGCAAGTCCAGGGGCTGTCCCTTGAGACGCACAAAGCTACCGGGACGCAGGGCAAGGAAAGGCATGGTTCGAGCTCCAGTGGCAAGCGGGCAAGCAGCTGATGGCTAAAAGCCTAGCCTAAATAGTACAAAAAAACCACTGCCTAGCTACAGCCCGACTGGAGTCGCCAGGTCACTGCCGCAACGCTCCCCCCATCCAGAATCCACCAATCCAGAATCAGCGAAATGGCTGAAGGCCAAATGGCCCATTCTCGCCCCAGATTCTAAAAAACAGTGGCAGGATCAAAGACCAGCAAGATCAGACTGCTTGAGTCTGCCGCTTGATCGCTGAGATTAAGCCCGCATCCTCCTCCAGATTGGGCTCCCCCCGAGCTCGCTACCCTGCTCTTGAGCCGGAGATAAATCGAACTTATCTTTTTCATTGGAAATCCTAATTCCAGGAGAGATCTGCTGCCCCTTCCTTGCTCAATCATTAAGAAAATGTTTATGATTAAGCCATTCAAAAGCGTATTGTCTACCTAAACACTCACTAAACAGGGAGCCTCAAGTTAACTGCTGGACTCCAAGCAAAGGTTGACCAAAGTTG
>PXDR01000512.1 GCA_003566335.1 Cyanobacteria bacterium T3Sed10_344R1 | reverse complement strand
GTGCGGGCTGGCCCCTTGAGTCAAACGATTGAACTCGCAGATTTGGAGTGGTTTGCCCGCACTGGCAATGTGCCAGATACCCTGCGGCTGTATGAACCGTTCCTGACGCCCCAACTGCGCCAAGCGTTGAAAAATGGCCTGGTGCTAAACCCAGACATGAGCGATCGCATTTTGGATGACTTGCTCCTGTCTGCCAATGGGGAGCAACTGCTGAGCACTCTGTCTGCGATCGCACCCAACCTATCCTTGCCCCAACTGCGCCAGGCGATTCGGCTAGCGGCCTCCCAGTTTGAGGGCTTGACCCTGCTGACCATCATTCGCGCTATTCCCCAAGACACCCTAGAGATCGACCTAACCGCCGCCATCTCCCTGTTGGCCCAACTCAACCTGTCTGGGCTCGAAAGGCAAACCGTCGCCGACTCCCTGGCCAATGGCCTCAGCCCCACCGAGGCCGACCAGCAGTTCGTCCCAGAGTTTGACCCCGCTGCCCCGGGCGACCGCCGAGTGCAGCACCGCGACCTGCGGCTGCAAGATGAAGACCGCGATCGCACCATTCCCGTAGACATCTACTGGGGCAACGACACCGCCCCTGGCCCCTTAACCGTGATTTCCCACGGGTTTGCCGCCGACCGCCGTTTCTTCACCTACCTGGCGGAACATCTGGCCTCCCACGGCTTCACGGTCGTCGCGGTTGAACACCCTGGCAGCAACGTCAGCGCTGTCGCCAGACTGCTGGCCCCTGAGCCTGACCTGACTCAATCCCCCAGCCGCATCTTGCCCGCTAGCGAGTTTCTTGACCGCCCTCGGGACATTAGCTTCGTTTTAGATGAACTAGCCAAACTGAACGAGTCGTCCCTGACCCTGCAAGGCCGACTCAACACCGAAGAAGTGATGTTCTTGGGCCATTCCCTCGGCGGCTACACCGGCCTAGCCCTAGCCGGGGCAGAACTGGACTTGCGGGGTCTAGAAGACTTTTGCACCGATTTGTCCCCAGCAGGGCTTTCTCCGGCTGACTGGCTACAGTGTGCCGCCCTTGACCTCGACCTGCCTGGGCAAACCGCAGATTTGAGCGATCCCCGCCTGGTCAAACTGGTGGCGATGAATCCGCTGACCGGCCATCTATTTGGCGAAGCGGGTCTCAGCAACGTCACCCTGCCCACTTTGATGCTGACCAGCACCAATGACGGCATTACCCCCAGTCCGCAGCAGCAGTTGCGTCCCTTTGCCCAGCTGGGTGGCAGTCGTTATTTGATTGCGGTAATTGGCGGTACTCACCTGAGCGTGGGCGATCCCACCAACCTCAACCCAGCCATGACCGAACTGCCGCTGATGACCGAACTAGAAGGAGACATCACCGAAAACCTGCGATCTTTCCTGCGCGGCGTCGTGCTGAGCTTTGTTCACCAAGGCGACACCCCAGAGGGCGAACGCTATGCTCCGTTCTTGAGTTCGGCCTATGCCGAGCATTTGTCTACCCTTGAGCTGCCCCTGCGGTTTACCACAGAGCTACCCCCCAACTTGCTCAGTTGGGCCGAACGGCGTCAGGCGTTGGTCAACCGCTCCCTACTGGGCCGCACCACGGGATTAGTGCAGCTTGAGCTGCAGCAGGCTAGCCGTCGGTTTGTCAGAATGCCAGGCCAAATGTTCGCGTACCTGCGCACCGTGCCCTCGGCCCTGCTGATTTTGCAGCCCGGTCGAGGGGGCTTTACTCGTGAGTGATGCCGTCGGGCAAAATTGCCCCAGTTAAGTCCGCATTCCGCAAGTTGATGTATTTCGCTTTCGCGTTAATCATCACCGCCTCGGTCAAGATGGCCCCGCTAAGATTCGACCAGCTCAACTTAGTGCGATAGAGGGTTGCGCCCCGCAGGTTGGCTCCCCGCAGGGAGCTCCAGCTGAGGTTGGCTCCCCGCAAGTTGGCTCGGCTCAAATTGGCATTCACCAAACTGCTGCCCGTGAGCTGAGCCCGGCTGAGGTCTACATCCCGCAAGTCAGTGCCGTCTAGGGTGGCTCCGCTTAACAGGCAGCCGGATAGGGTGGCTCGCTCTAGCACGGCACCGCTGAGCACGGCACTGGTTAGATTGGCCCCATCGAGCACCGCCCCGGTCAGGTCAGTGCCTGCTAGCCGCGCCCGACTCATGCTGGCCTGGCTCAGATCAGACTCTCGCATTAAGGCTCGGTCGAGGGTGGCTTCATTCAGGGTGGCTTCTTTCAGAATGGCTTGGGTGAGGTTTGCGCCCACCAGAGAAACACTGCGCATACCCGCTTCAGTCAGGTCAGCGCCAGTCAGGTTACAGCCGTTTAAGTTGGCCCCAATTAGATTAACCAGAATCAGTCCAGCATCTTGCAGATTGGCATTCTGTAAGTTGGCCTCGCGAAAATTACTGCCCTCCAGATGGGCTTGCTGTAGATTGGCGCGGCTAAGGTTGGCCCCCCGAAAGTTGACTTCCTTGAGGCATTGTCCGGTTAAATTACAGTCTGATAAATCGACAGCTCGAAAGTCTCGCTCGCCAGCACCATAGCGCTTCAGCAATTCATCGACATTCATAACCCGGTTTGGGACTGGGGGGATAGATTGTGGCGTAGAACTAAAAGAAGACACGGCGGCAAGGCTGTCGATGGGGCAGGGGCAGATTATGGGGATTGTAGCTTTTCTCTTAGAGTGCCCAGCAAATCAGGTTTAGGCCACGGCTAAGGGAAAATAGTCTGTAGCCTGGTCTGTAGCTGGTAATGTCGGCTTGGGCAGAGTCCCGCAGCCCCAACCCGCAGCGAACTCTGGGGATCGCCTAGCGACTGGGAAGCTGGCGTGATCGCGAGAGATTGCTCGGCCAGTCTTGACCTATTGGGCGCTGTCCTAAGCTGTTCTGATTGGTCACCCTAGTAAGTCACTGTATGGAACACTGAGCGATCGATCCTAACGCGTTGACTTAAGGTTAAGCGATAGGATTGGCCTGAGTCAGGAGATAGAGCTGGATGTGGCCCATGGACATCGGGCTGCCCCAGGCCCATTTCAGTGGATGGAGGCAGCTGGTTTATGGAACGCCTAGGTCTCCTTCTAGGGTCTCCCTGGAATGTTTAAGCGCATAGTGTGCGCATTGTGTTTTGAGAGGTTGTCCCTGTTGGTTATGCCATCATCGTCTGCCCGCGACCTTGGTCAGCCGGTCGTTTTGGGGTTTGACCCCGGTCGAGATAAATGTGGCTTGGCCATCATGGGGGTAGATCGGGTGTTGCTCTACCACCAGGTGGTGAAGGCTGAGGATGCCCTGGCTGAGATTCAAACCCTGCGTCAAACCTATCCGGTCTCTATGGTAGTGATGGGGGATCAAACCACGGCAAAGCTGTGGCGGCAGCGGATTGGGGAACTGCCCAATCCGCCTCGGGTGATGAGTGTGGATGAGCGTTACAGCACCCTGCAAGCCCGAGATCGCTATTGGCAAATGTATCCGCCTCGGGGCTTAACTCGGCTACTGCCTAAGGGGTTGCGCAATCCCCCCCGCCCGATCGATGACATTGTGGCGGTGCTATTGATTGAGCGCTACTTAAATCGGTTGACGGCCAGTAGTGATAGCTAGGGTGGGGGCTAGGGCAGGTGCTTTTGTTAACTCTTGCTACGACGGCACTACCCCGATTTGCCGATTCATGACAGATTGAACCCAGGTTTGCTTTAATCATTCCGTTTTCAATTTGTGTAGGAGACAAACGCTGTGGCTTATTTTCCCGTGCTAGCTGCCGTTCCTGAGACTCTGACCTGGAGTCCCAAGGTGGCGATAGTGATGATTCTCTGCAATATCTTTGCGATCGCAATCGGTAAGTTCACCATCCAGCAGCCCAGCGTTGGGCCAAAGATGCCTGCGGACAACTTTTTCGGCGGCTTTGGGGTTGGGGCTGTGCTGGGCACCACCAGCCTGGGTCACATCAT
>PXDR01000021.1 GCA_003566335.1 Cyanobacteria bacterium T3Sed10_344R1 | reverse complement strand
GGGGAGTCTTGGCGTAGCATCGATGCATCTCAAGGGCGACAGGGGACGGAACTAGATGGTCAACCGGGCCGCCAAATTTGGCAATTTCCTTGACCAGGCTGCTGCTGAGAAAGCCGTATTCAGTGGAGGTGGCCAAAAACACCGTTTCGATGTCGTCGGACAGGGTTTTGTTGGTGTGGGCCATTTGCAGCTCTTTTTCAAAGTCTGACAGCACCCGCAGCCCCCGCAATAAAACTTGGGCTTGCCGCTGGCGGGCATAGGTGACGGTCAGACCGCTGAAGCTGTCTACCTCAACGTTGTCGAGATGGTCTGTGCATTGCCGAATTTGATCCAGGCGTTGATCGACTGAAAACAGCGGGGTTTTGCCGGGGTTGTGGGAAACCACCACGACCACCCGCTCAAACAGCCGACAGCCACGGGTAATGATGTCCAGGTGCCCCAGGGTGATGGGGTCAAAGCTGCCGGGATAAATTGCAATCACAGCGCAAAGTCAGGTTCGCTGTGGCGATTATAACGGAGCCAAGCAGGGGCGCGACCTATCTGGGGGAAAAGCTGGGGAAAAGCTGACCCAGGAGAAACGGACTAGAGATTGGCCTAGCGGACGGCAACTGCGACGGATTGGGGCATTAGGGGCTTGCAGTAGACCCGATCGCAGCGGCTGGCTTCGATGCCGGTGGCGGTTTGATAGCCGTTTCGTTCGTACAGTCGCACCGCTTCCCGCAGAACGCTGGCGGTTTCAATCCAAATTTCTTGGTAGCCCTTGGCGATGATGCGGGCTTCAAGCTGAGTGAGCAAAAACCGGCCTAGACCTAGGCCGCGCACCCCAGCTTGCAAATACATCTTGCGAATTTCGACCGCCCGGTGGCCCCGCTGAATCGGGTAATAGCCTGCGGTGCCGACAATGTTGCCCTGATGTTCCACCACCCAGAATTCGCCGCCGGTAGCCCAGTAATGGTGCTCAACGTCAAAGGCATCGCGGTCAGTACCCTGGGGTTCGCAGCAAAACTGATATTCGGCCAGCACCGTTTGTAGCAGAGTTGCCACAGCTTGACGATCGGTCGGTTGCCAGTCCCGAACCAGGAACTCTTGATAGTGCGATCGCATGATTAATGTTCTCCAGCCACCCTGAATCTCAAGCTTGATGACACTGAGTAATGAAATACCCACGACTCAGTTACAGCATTCCCAAGTTTAGCCCCCAAACCTCAGTCGCTTATCCGTTGATTAACGAAAATCAGCTAACGGTTAGGGCCAGCGCCAAGTTCGGCATTGCGGCGGCGGCGCAACATAAGCCTGCGGTTCCGGTAACTTGCGCTGGGCAAGCGGTAAAAAAGCTGCTTAAAAAACTGTCCAGCCCGTGGGCCAGACGTCTAAACCTGACGTAAGTAATGTACGAGGGCTTGTAGGCCAAGACGGTAGCTGTCTATACCAAACCCACTGATTTGCCCCACAGCAACTGCCGCCACATAGGAATGCTGGCGAAAGGCTTCCCGGCGATGGATATTGCTGAGGTGGACTTCTACGGTGGGGAGAGCAACCGCTGCGATCGCATCCCGGATCGCCACACTGGTGTGGGTATAAGCGGCAGGATTAATCAAAATACCGTGATGTTTGCCGAGGGCAGCCTGAATCGCGTCTACCAAGACGCCTTCGTGATTAGATTGCAGGGTTTGAAGCGTGATCCCTAAAGCCTCGGCTTCATCAGACAACATTAAATCTACGGCGGCCAAATTCTGGCTACCGTAGATTCCTGGCTCGCGTTGCCCTAACAGGTTAAGATTTGGGCCGTGCAGCACCAAGCAGCTCAGGCCAACCTCAGCCATCGCGCTAGAAGACAACTCAGTCATCTAGCTAGCCTTGTGTCTAACCAGCCTTTACCTGACCAGATTTCGCTTAACCAGCCTTTATCTGACCAATCTTGGCTGTTACTGATGCCGCAGGGCGAAAGTATGGGGCGACTGGAATTGCCCGAATTGCTTTTAGCGACGGCGGTCATCTACAGGCACCGGAATCGCTTCCCGCTCTGGTTGAGCTTGGGGGCCTAGCAGGGTATCCCATAGTTTGTTGACCCAGTCCCGTAGCTTGTCTAAAAGCTCTTCAATAAAATCCATCAGGTGGGTAGCTCCTTTGACGGTGGCTGACTACTGTGGTGGGCTAAGGGAAATTCCCATGGTTAGACCAGACTAACCTAAACCCGAGAAAACGACGGCCTTCTTAAAAAAGCATCATCGACGCCAATCCCACAGGTCTCTTAGCAAGAGTGTGCCCAGTTTGAGGCCGATGCTAAAGGGGGAAAGCCCTTTTAGCGCCAGTTGGGCAATGACACTAACGCATCAAATTCTTCTCTATCATAACGAATCCAGACCGATGATCAACTGAAGGGGTTGGGCGGTGACCTGGCGGCGGATCTGTCCCCAGGGGGAAGCGTTCTGGACGGTACTCTGAAAAGCGCTGATCTGGGCGACTCAGGTGGTCTGTGCGGCTAGGGCACGGCGCAGGTGATCGAGGGCGCTGCCGCTGCTGAGGTGGCGCACCCACTGGCGACCACGCTCGGCCCCAAACTGGTGGCGAAAGCTGCGAATGCTGCCGTCTGGCCCGGCCAAGCCGATGTAGACCAGGCCCACAGGCTTGTCGTCGCTGCCGCCTCCTGGCCCAGCGATGCCGGTGATAGAGAGGCCCCAATCGCTGCCGAGGTGCGATCGCACCCCCGTCGCCATCTGCTGGGCCACGGGATCGCTAACGGCCCCGAAGCTGGCTAAATCATCCTCAGACACCCCCAACAGCTTGGCCTTAACCGGATTGCTATAGGCCAAAATCCCCCCAAGGAAATAGGCCGAACTGCCAGAAACCGCCGTAATTTTCTCTCCCAAGCCACCCCCAGTGCAGGATTCAGCCACGGCTAACGTCTGTCCTTGGGCCGCGAGCGCCGCCCCGACCACCGTGGCCAGGGTGTCGTCGTCGTTGCCGTAGCAGTCGAGGCCGGTGATCTGGCGAATTTGGGCCTCGACTGGGGCAATTAGGTCGGTGGCTTCGGCAGTGGACTCAGCCCGAGCGGAAATCCGCAGTCGCACCTCGCCCTGCCCAGCATAGGGGGCGACCGTGGGATTGGTTTGAGCTAGCAGCGGAGCCACCGTTTCTGCCAGAGTGGACTCGCTAACGCCCCAAAAACGCAGGGTGCGGCTGTGAATCACCGACTTAACCCAGCCCTCGGCCTGGAGGTAGGGCACGGCGGTGTTGTGCCACATCACCTTCATTTCGCTGGGCACGCCGGGGAAGGTCATCAGCACCAGGCCAGGGCGGGGCTGCCACAACAGGCCGGGGGCGCTGCCGGTGGGGTTGGGCAGTACGTCCGCTCCCTTGGGCAGCAGCGCTTGTTTGCGATTGCTGGGGGACATCATCCGACCCCGCTGGGCGTATTTGCGCTGGATGTCGGCCAGCACTTCGGGCCGTTCTGTCAGGGGGGCGTCGAAGAATTCGGCCAGGGTTTCGGTGGTGAGGTCGTCGGGGGTGGGGCCAAGGCCACCGGTAAAAATCAGCAGCCGCGCCCGATCGCATGCGATCGCAACGGCCCGCTTCAACCGCAGCGGGTTATCCCCCACCACGGTTTGGTAGTGGTGGGCAATGCCCAACTGGGCCAACTGCTGGGCGAGATACTGGGCATTGCTGTTGAGGATGTCCCCGAGCAGTAGTTCTGTGCCAACGCAGATGATTTCTGCACTTTGGCCAATGTTTTCACCGATGTCGCCTAGCTGCCCCGCCGTCTTTACCGTCATTGCCTGGGTCTGCGCTCCCGCGAGAAGGTTCGTTAATCTCCCCCTGACTGTAGCACCGGGATTTAGCGCCTCGTCGCGGGTTGGTTCCTTAGGACTAGATTTAGCTGGATTTAACCTTACTGGCCGCGAAATTCGCTCCAGAGGGC
>PXDR01000077.1 GCA_003566335.1 Cyanobacteria bacterium T3Sed10_344R1 | reverse complement strand
CAGCGGATTTCGTCGATGATGGCTCCGACCTTGATTTTGGATGATCAGCAAAAGCCGCGACTGGCTTTGGGGTCGGGGGGCTCAAACCGTATCCGCACGGCGATCTTGCAGGTGATTTCCAATGTGGTAGATTTTCAGATGGATATAGAGGCGGCGGTGGCTGCCCCCCGAATTCACTGGGAAAACGGCGTTTTTCATTTAGAGCCTGGGCTAGATGCGGGTGACGCCGCTGGATCGGGGAGGAGATCCCTGACTGATGGAATTTTGGCCCTGGGCGATCGTCCAGTTTGGTGGCCGCAGCAGAATATGTTTTTCGGCGGCGTCCATGCGGTCAGCCGTACGGCCCAGGGCATTACTGCCGCTGGGGATCAACGCCGACAAGGTGCGATCGCAACCCTGCCCTAACTCCTCAAACCCTCCACGAATCCCGCGCTTTATCCCGCGACTCACTGCCCCTTCACTCAGCAAATACCGAGGACTTATCATGCAGCCCATTAGCGAAGCCTTCCCGGCCCTTGACTGGGAAGAGCTAGACCTTGCCCTCTCAGCCCGAGATCAAAAAGCTGCCCAGTTCGAGGCTCAGGGATTAGTCTGCACCTGCCGCACCCTGTACCGCATCACCGACGGGATGCCGGTTTATGTGGTGGATGCGGCTAAACCGGAACCGGAACCTGACCTGCGCAACGTTCGGCGAGAGGCCCGACCCCGGCGCAGCAGCAGTAAACGGCATCAGCCCAGCACCCCGCGTAAGGACAACACCCTAGAAGGTAAGCTCAAGCCCAAAGCCCTAGGCTACGAAGAAACCTAACCCCTAGCCCAAGCTAGACGGGAGTTGGGGCACTGTCGCGGCCTTGGCAATAACGACTTGGTCACGACCCTTGCCTTTAGCCTGGTACAGGGCGGTATCGGCGGCGCGGATCAGGTCTTCTGCCGTGGTGCCATGTTGGGGCAGGCAGGCCACCCCAAGGGATAGGTTGACCGGCCCCAGGGGCTGACGGCGAAATTCAAGTTTGAGTTGCTTGACGCCTAGGCGGACTTGTTCTGCCCGTTGATGGGTGGCCTCCAGGGATGCCTCCGGCAGCAGCAGCATGAACTCTTCGCCGCCATAGCGACAGCCAATGTCAGAGTTGCGAATCATGCTTTGCAGAAAGCTACCCAGTTCCCGCAGCACGAGGTCGCCCGCCTCATGGCCAAAGGTGTCGTTAAAGCGCTTGAAGTGATCAACATCCAGCATGATCAGCCCCATCCCGGTGTCGCCGCGTTGGGAGCGCTTGATCTCTAGGTCAAGGGCTTCTTCCATATACCGGCGATTGAACAGGCCGGTCAGCGGATCTCGAATGCTCTGATTCTTTAGGGTTTGCCGTAGCTTGAGGTTGGCAATTGCGATCGCAACATGTTCCGCCACCGTTGTCGTCAGCAACTGCTTCTC
Organism: Cyanobacteria bacterium T3Sed10_344R1; assembly: GCA_003566335.1. Classification (GTDB taxonomy): domain Bacteria; phylum Cyanobacteriota; class Cyanobacteriia; order Phormidesmidales; family Phormidesmidaceae; genus PXDR01. The sequence goes on along the minus strand of PXDR01000077.1, from coordinate 2,495 downwards.
CGGTGAGAGAGGCTGGTGAGATGGGGGCATCAAGTGCAAAATCCCTAGGGCTTCTCCTTGGGCCATCATCGGCACACAGACTGTCGGTTGAGCGCTGACCTGGGACAAGTGTTCACAGCGCAGACCGCTATGACCCTGATCTAGAAAATAAGGCCGACCTCGCCGCAAAGCCCAGCAGTCCGCCGGGCCAAAAATCTTAGCTTGCTGGGGTAACTCTCCCCAGGTCGCCACCGCTTCCACCAGGGTTTTGGACTCGCTGATGATGAACACACCGCCCACAGTGTTCGGGAAAAGTCGCTGCACCAGTTCTCCCAGCACCCGATAGGCTTCTTCGAGGGTAAAGCAGGCTTGCAGCACATCACTGAGTTCCCCCAGTTGGGAGATTTCGCTGCGCCGCTGCTCCAGATCAATCAGCCATTGTTTAAGCTGTTGCTGGCTGTCTTGCAGCTTGGCTTCAATCTGTCGCCGGGCGCTAATGTCTCTGATAATGATGCCCCCGGCCACAGGCACAAAAATCAGGGCGAAAATCCCGCTCAAGCCGACTGCGATCACGGTATTGCGAGAGTTGATTTCAGCTTGACGGGTGCGTTCTTCTAGCCACTGCTCTGCTTCTAGCAGCAGCGTTTGAACCGAAGCTTGAAAGTCGGCGCTCAACTGTCGGCCTATGTCCTGCTCGATTAAGTCTTGTGCGGCGGCAAACCCTTCTCTTTCATAGGTGTTTAATACCGTCTGGAGCGAGGCCAATCGCTCGCTAACTTGATTCTCTACGATTTGAATCTGCGCCTGCTGTTCTGGCTCAGCTTCTGCCAATTGACGCAGATCCCGTATTGAGTCCCTGAGGGCATTAATCGATAAATAGTAGGCTTCGAGATGCTGTTCGTTATCGGTTAAGAGATAGCCGCGCTGACCAGACTCAGCCCCAGATAGGTCAGCCTGTAGAGACTTGAGCATGGCGATACTCGAATTGGTTTGGTCAACCAATCCTGCGGTTTCAATTAACTGCCGTGTATTCCAATAGGCCGCAGCGCCCATTGCCGCCAACATCACTACCGCTAGGGCAAAGCCTCCCTTGATCTTTCGCTCAATCGCCCAAGGGGTAAACTCAGGCCGTTGCCAGAAGGCTGACGAACTAGACGAGCGTGTTCGGGGGGGCGGTTTAATCATGATCGGTTGGGGGCAAAAAACTAGAAACGAACCAGCGGCAAGGTGTAGAGAGGCAGCCGGATGGAATAGAACATGCACCCGTCAGGCTTTAACCTGAAACTGTCCTGACTATCGTTCAGGACAAAGAAAGCGTGGCACACTCAAGGCAGGCCCAGAAAGCAAGCCCAGAGCGACTTCTGAAACGGTACCGTATGGGGCGACGGACGCAACTCAGTATGACTGTAGATTCACGGATGGAAGATTCGCAGTTGGCAGATCCGCAGTTGGATCGAACCCTATCTCCAATTCTGACCCGCATCCGTTGGTTTAGCTATGTGCTGGATCGCTCAATTCCCGTGCCAGGCACCCAGTTTCGGTTTGGGCTTGACCCGATTCTGGGCTTAGTCCCGGTGGCTGGGGATATTTTGGGTGCGATCGCATCGCTCTACATCCTGCTAGAAGCCGCCCGATTTCACCTACCGCGCATCACCCTGATTCGCATGGTGCTCAACATTCTTTGTGAGACCGTTATTGGTATTATTCCCATCGTGGGCAATTTATTTGATGCCGCCTGGAAAGCAAATACCCGTAATCTTGCCCTACTAGAAGCTCATATTGAACACCCGACCGAAAGTCGAGCTGCCGACCGCTGGTTTTTCTTGGGGCTGCTGCTGGCGGTTGGGCTAGTGCTGCTGGCGATTTTGGCCTTTGGCAGCCTTCTCTTCTGGGCCTTGCTGCGGTTGATTGGCGGTTAGCCGCCCGTCACCGAGCCGGGGCATCATCGATTCCAGCTAAGCCAGCTTCCCACTCAGGCTGACCTCAGCTCAGTTTTGGCGTGGGACATAATGGGCCTAATGGGCCTAGACGCTCATCCGTTCTGCAAGAGGCCGCCATGTCATCCACCACCAGCTTGAGCCAACAGAGCACCGCCACCCTAAAGCAACAGCTGATCGAGCTGGCCCAACCTTGCGAAGGTGAGCCGCTCCCCCAGAAAATCAAGTTTTATAAATCAACCCTGGCTCCGCTGTTTGAGGAACTGGCCCAGCGCAACCCCACCCCTGACCTGCATGATCAGGGCAAACTAGTCGTGGGCTGCTGGCTGCCAGTGTGGTCAACCAATCCCTTTCAGGATGTGCTGCCAGGGCGGCGGTTGGATCAGTCCTATCAAATCTTTCGGGCCGATGGCCATTACGCCAACATCGCCCGCTATGCCCCAGGAACAGACTGGCCGTTGCTGCGCCGTTTGCCCTTTGACCCGGTTGTCTATGACCTGCTGCTGATTCAGCGCTATCAGGTCGAGTCCGACGAATGGCAAATCGAAAATGTCGGCATCAAGCAAGGGCTACACCTTG
>PXDR01000616.1 GCA_003566335.1 Cyanobacteria bacterium T3Sed10_344R1 | reverse complement strand
GGCTGGGGTGGCGATTTGGTCTTGGTAGTCGGCGTAGCGCAGACAGATGTCGGCTACATCCCCGAGATGGTTTTCGGCAGTTCGGGTGATGTCAACGCGATAGCCCCCTTCCTGGATGCGCCACTCATCATTGGCGATGGGTTGCAGAAAATTAAAGTCGCGATTGGCGTCAGATTGCTGGCGGTAGCTCTGCCATTCGCCATAGCAGGGATAGGCTTGGTGGGGGCTAATCGGCCAACGGCCAATGTCATTCAGGCCAGTGAAGACGTTGACCAAAATGAACAGGTCAATCACCAAAATCACGGCCAGGCTCACCCGGTTCAGGGGTTCGTCCTTGATCACGTGGGTTTTGTGAAAGAACCGGCGAATCAGGCGCTGCGGGTGTCGTAGCCTACTGAGAAAGTGGCGGATCTGACGGCGGCGGGAGCGGTTAAACATGGCGGTCACGGCGGAAGGGACAGGGAACAGATCCCCGGTCGCGCGGTGTCCTGTTCCTTGGTCTCAGACTATGCCTGTCTAGGGATCAATAGACCCGATCAAGGTCAGATTCTCAGGTGGTGCAAGTTGCTGGGCCAGTCACAACGGGATCGGCAGCCTGGGACATCCCCGCTGATTCAGGGTGCCTAGGTTTCAGCGTGCAGAATTTTCAGGGTGTAGAAGTGCCTGTGGCCCCCAACTGGCCTAGGCCCGAGCCACCACAGAAGGCGGAGCCACCTCGGCATCAAAGCTAACCTGCACCTGAAGCCAACCGGGCTGACACTTGATATTCAGGGTGCCACTTTGGACATCGACCAACCGCTTGACTAGGGCGAGGCCCAGGCCACTGCCCCCCTGGTGCCAGCGATCGCCCCCCGGTACGCGATAGAACGGGTCAAACAGTTTGGGCAGCACGTCTTCGGGAAGTTCGGCTTGATTACTGATCACGAAGTGGGTGGTGGCGGCAGAGTCACCGCTGAGTTCCCGCCGCACTTCTAAGGACAAGCTGCCGCCAGGAGCGGTGTATTTACAGGCGTTTAGCAGCAGTTCAACCAGCACCCGCTGGAGGCTGGCACTATCAAACAGCAGGGCGGGCAGATAGGGGGGCACCACAATATGGAGCTGCTGCTGCCGGGCCTGGGCCTGAATCCGCAGGGGTTCAGCCACCACCGGCAGCCAGTTTTGCAGGGTCACAGGCTGTAGCCGAGGAATGTAGTTGTGGTTTTCCAGCCGCTGCAAGTCCAGCAGGTCGTCAATCAGCTTCACCTCTCGGCTGGATTCCACTTGCAGCAGGTCAAGATAACGCTGCTGGGCGTCGCGGTTGGGCACGGTACGCAGCATCTTCACCGCCATCGCAATGTTGGTCAGGGGGCCGCGAATATTTTCGGAGGTGGTGGCTAAAAAGTCTTCTTGCAGCAGGCTAGTAGATTCAAGGGACTCAATTTTTTCCTGAAGCTGCAAGATGCTGGTGTGTTTGTGCAGACGGGTTGCGATCGCAGCCAGTAGCTCACTTTGCTTATAGGGTTTGATCAGATAGTCATCTGCCCCCAGGGTCATGCCCTGGCGCAGGTCTGGGCCAGTTCCCTTTGCCGTGAGGAAAATAAAGGGAATCAGGGCCATGGTCTCATCCTGGCGCAGGGTTTCTAACACCCCATAGCCGTCTAGCCCCGGCATCAGCACATCACAAATAATCAAATCCGGCTGCCAAGATCGGGCCAGATCAACCCCCGCCTGACCATCAGCCGCGCCAGTGACCTCAAAGCCCTCTCCCTCTAGCAGGTCTAGCAGATCTTCTCGGAGGGACGCTTCGTCTTCAATGATTAGAATTTTGGTCATGGTCTAACAGAGTCACGGTGTTTTGAGGGGTGGTAGAGGTACCTCAGCCTGGGGGCGACGCCATCGGCGCAACCACTGGCGCAACGACAGGCAGCACCACTGTAAATAGGGTTCCCTGCCCGAGGCGACTGTCAACGGAAACCTGGCCGTGCAGCAAGTCCACACACTGTTTCACAATCGCCAAGCCCAAGCCTGTCCCCGGGATATTGCCCACATTATCGCCGCGATGAAACAGATCAAAAATGCGATCGCACTCCGCCGGGGCAATGCCAATCCCATCATCTTCGATTTGAAACACCCAGCTTTGGGGATAGTTGTCCGGGCAATAGGCGAGCCGGAGCACCACTTGACCGCCCTGGGGAGAATACTTCACCGCATTCGCCAGCAGATTCGACAAAATGTGGTGCAACAGCTGGGGATCAAACCAGGCATAGCTAGGGCAATGGGGCGTTTTCTCTAGTTTCAGCTCATGGGTGGTTTGGCGCTGGGTTTGCAAGTCCTCAACTAACTCTTGGCACAGGGCCAGGAGGGGCATGTTTTGGGGATTAGCCGTCAGTTGTCCCGCCTCCGCTGTGCCCATGACCAACACATCATTGAGTAAGTGGGTCATGCGATCCACCGCTTGGATAATTCGCTGGTAGCGGTGCTGGCACTTTTCCACCGGCCACTGCTGACCATAGCGCTGCAGCAGTTCCGTCGAAGACAAAATGCTGGTAAGCGGGGTGCGAAATTCGTGGGACACCATGGAAATGAACTGAGACTTCAGGGTGTTCCATTCCCGTTCTCGCTCTAAGGCCCGGCGAATTTCTACCTCGGCCTGTTTCCGGGCCGAAATATCTTCATAGGAGCCCAACAGGCCAATCACCTGGCCAGACTCATCCCGCAGGGGCACCTTCGTGGTCAACAGCCATTGCCATTGGCCATCAATGTGGCGCTGACTTTCTTCGTAGAGCACCTTACTTTGGTTTTGCTCCATCACCCAGGTGTCCTTGGCCCGAAAGTCCGGCGCAAGATCGGCCCACTTCAGCTCAAAGTCGGTGCGGCCCACGAGATCTTCAGGGGACTCAAACCCAGCATCCCTAGCAAACTGACGGTTGCAGCCCAAATAGCGAAACTGGCGGTCTTTCCAAAACACCCGTTGGGGAAAGGTGTCGAGCACCAGCTGCAGCCGTTCCCGCGACCGACGCAGGGCCAGCTCTACCTGCTGCCGCTCTAGAATTTCGGCTTGGAGGGCGACGTTTTGTTCAGCTACCTGGGGTTCTAGGGCAGGCTTGGCCCGCAATAGGCTGGCTGCCGTGACCAGCCCACGCAGTTGCCCTTGGCTATCCACCACCGGCAGCGCTGCTATTTGATCCTGACTTAGGCGGCTGGACAAATCAGCCCATGACCACAGGGTCTCTAGTACTAGAGGGAGCACGGGAACGAGGTTGAGTTGGGCCAGGGGCTGCTGTAGATCGGTGCCAGCGAGAACCTGGGCCAAGAGTTGATGGGGCGTCACCACACTCGTCCCGGTCGCCAATTTGACCAGCACCGGCAAGTTTTGGGTCTGACAAGCTGCGATCGCAGCTTGAATCGACTGCTCAGCCTCCAACTGAGCCGCAGACTGCTCTACCGCAGCCCGCTGATTTTCTAACCACAGGGGAGAGTCACTGGACATATTGATCGGACATAACTTAAAGCGAAAAAGCGAACTCAAAACACGCTCAGAACAAACTCGGCCTAGGCTTAAATCTGTGCCGCTGGCGTCATGCCGCTGATCTGGGCTAGGGCCTGACAAACCCGCTGAAACTCTTGGTCAATTGCCCTGACCTGGCTGTCCAGTTGACTCAACTCTCGTTGATCTGCCGCCATCTCTAGGGCGGCGCAGTGTTTGGCTAGCACATGAGCTCCCATCACCTCACTACTGGACTTAAGGGTATGGGCGGCCTGGCGCACCGCTTTGGGCTCGGCAGATGAGGCTTGGACAAGGGCCGCCAACAGGTCAGGCGCACTGGTCAAATAGCTCTCAATCAGCTCCGACAAGAAGCTTTCTTCAGAACTTCCAACCGAGCTGGCGAAGGATCGTAGATAGGTTAGGTCAACAGCCTCAGCTAAGGTGGGCTCCTGGGTTGAGTCTAATGCAGTTGGCTCAGCCAAGCTTGGCGCGACCAGCGCCCCCTCAGCAGCGTCCGCCCCGACGACCGGGCAGTTCTGCAACAACCGTGCCAGGGCATCTAAGCTAATCGGCTTGCTGACATAATCATCCATGCCCGCCTGCAAACAGTCTTCGCGATCTCCCTGCATAGCGTTAGCCGTCATCGCCACAATTCTAGGCCGCTGGGCTTGAGGCCAACGTTGATGGATTTTCGTTGTGGCGGCAATGCCGTCTAACTCGGGCATCTGCACATCCATCAGCACCAGGTCATATTGGCGCTGCTCTAGAGCCGTCAAGACCTCTAACCCATTGGCAGCAACGTCAGCGTGATACCCCAGCCGCTTCAGCATACTCAGGGCAACCTTTTGATTCACCGGGTTGTCTTCGGCCAGCAAAATTCGTAAGGGATGATGGGCTCCTAAATCCTGGGGCAGGGTCGGGGTCACCATCGCCAAGGATCTCCCCTGACCGGTCAGCACCTGGCACAGGGTTTCATATAGTTGGGCTCGCTTCACCGGCTTGTTTAAACAGGCCGACAGTAAGGTGCGATCGCTCGGGGTGCCCACCCAGTCAACCGACGTCAACATCACCAAGGGCAAGGTCTCCCACTGGGGTTGTTGACGAATGAACCGAGCCAGGGTGATGCCATCGATATAGGGCATCTGCAAGTCCAGTACTGCCAAATCGCAGCGATTGCCCGCCGCCAACCAGGCCAACGCCGTTTGGGCCGACGCTTCAGCATGGGGATGCATTTGCCACCCCTGGAGCTGTAGGGTCAACAGCTGACGATTCGTAGCATTGTCATCCACAATCAGCACCTGACGATGGCGCAAATCCGGCAAGGGCAAATCCACTTCTTCATGGTTGGGATCTGCTTCTAGGGGAAGCGACATGATGAAAGTAGAGCCCTGACCGACCCCACTCTCCACCGTCAAAGATCCCCCCATCAGCTCACACAGACGACGGCTAATTACCAGACCCAGCCCAGTACCGCCATATTGCCGGGTAATCGAAGCGTCCACTTGGCTAAACGGCTTAAACAGCCGATCCAACCGCTCTGGTGGAATCCCAATCCCCGTATCTTTCACCGCAAACTGCACCTGATACAGGGGCAGATCGGCCTGCCGGGACTGCGCTGAAATCCATAGACTCACCTCCCCCTCTTGGGTAAACTTCAAGCCATTGCTGACTAAGTTCACCAGCACCTGCCGGAGGCGGTTCATATCCCCCAAAATCTGGCTAGGGACATCTTCGGCAATCAAATAAGTCAGCTCTAGGCGCTTTTCCGCCGCCTTGGCCGCCATCAGATCGAGCACCCCCTCCACGCATTTACGCAGGCTAAAAGACTGGTGCTCTAGCTCCAAATTACCCGACTCAATTTTAGAAAAGTCCAGGATGTCGTTAATGATCGTCAGCAGCGCATCTCCAGCATCCCGAGTGGTCTCGACAAAATCCCGCTGTTGTAGCGTCAGCGGCGTTTCTAGCAGCAGGCCACTCATGCCGATGATTGCGTTCATCGGCGTGCGAATTTCGTGGCTCATCGTCGCCAAAAAACTACTCTTAGCTTGGTTGGCTAAGTCCGCCGCTAGGCGCGCCTGTTCTAAATCCTGATTTTTTTGTACCAGCTGCTGAGCCTGCTCAATTTCTCGGGCCATCTGCCGTCGCAGCTCTAGGTTAGTCACAACCTGATGGGCCAGGGTCTCTAGGGTTTGGCGCTGAAGGGCAGTTAACTTCCCCGGTTTTTGGTCAATCACGCAGAGCGTCCCCAGGGCAAACCCTTCGGGGGTAATCAACGGCATTCCCCCATAAAAGCGAATATGGGGTGCCCCCACCACTAACGGATGATCCCAGAAACGCTCATCTTGTAGCGTATCCGGCACCTCCATCAGCTTAGGTTGCAAAATTGCGTGGGCACAAAATGCCTGGTCTCGACAGGTTTGGTCAACGTCAAGGCCAACTTTCGCTTTGAACCATTGCCGAGTCTCGTCTAACAGGCTGACTAAAGCAATGGGCACGTCACAGACTGCGGCGGCGAGTTGGGCAATATTGTCAAAGGCAGATTCAGCCGGGGTATCGAGGACGTTATATCGTCGCAGAGCCGCCAATCGTGGGGCTTCATTGCTCGGAAAGGGCGCAGGTTGCATAGGCTGGGGACAACAGAATCAGAATTCAGAGATGGACTTTTAAATACAGCGCCCTTAGATCCGGTGAGGCTTTGATCTGCCCTTTGATCTGCCGCTGAGATTTAGCCTCAGGAAACAACTCGACGGGACAGATCTTAAGGGCAGGTCGATTTGATCGGGCGATCGCACTTCTTTTAGCTTATCGAGCCCAAATTTGTTGGCTTTACATAACTCAATTTATGGCGGCGGTCTGGCGGGTGAACTGGCTGAACAAAAAGGCTTTGGTGGCCCCAGGTCTGGGATATCACCAAAGCCTCAGAATGTCTCAATCTACAGCTCTCAGCAGAACTCGGGGGCACACTGGGCTCCCGAGGATCGATTAGCCCATGAGTAAACGACTAGCGACCGATACCGAGATACCGGAATCCAGCAGATTCTAGGGTCGCTTGATCGAGGAAGTTACGACCATCGATCATCACTGGACTGTTCATCAGCTTCGCCATTTTGGCAAAGTCTAGGCTGCTGAACTTTTTCCAGTCGGTGACCAGAACCAGAGCATCACAGCCATCGGCCAACCGCTCGGGATCTGTTTCGACAATCACCCCCGAAAGACCGTGGCGCATTCCACTTTGGGACACAATTGGATCATAGGCTTTGACCTTGGCCCCCAGGCGGTTCAGCTGTTCAATCAGATCAAGGGCTGGAGCATCGCGCATGTCATCGGTATCAGGCTTAAAGGTCAGGCCCAACAGCCCCACCGTTTTACCCTTAAGGATTTTCAGCACTTGCTGCAATTTCTCGACCGTCAGCAGCCGCTGGCGCTGGTTGACGCTAACGGCGGCTTTCAGCAACTGGGCTTCATAGCCATAGTCATCCGCCGTGTGAATCAGGGCCGACACGTCTTTGGGGAAGCAGGAACCGCCCCAGCCAATCCCAGCCTGGAGGAACTTGCTGCCAATGCGGGAATCTAGACCGATGCCCTGGGCCACTTGGGTAACGTCAGCGCCGACGCGATCGCAAATGTTCGCCACTTCATTGATGAAGCTAATCTTGGTGGCCAGGAAGGCGTTAGAGGCATACTTGACCATTTCTGCCGAGCTGAGGTCAGTGGTGACCACCGGCACGGGCGGCTGGGTCGTATCTTCGGCAAACTGACGGCTGACGATCGGCTCATACAGCTGCTTCATTAGATCAATCGCCTTAGGATTGTTGCTGCCCAGCACAATCCGATCCGGGTTGAACGTGTCGTAAACCGCTGACCCTTCCCGCAGAAACTCAGGGTTGCTGACCACGTCAAACCCAGCTTCAGACACCGTTTCAGTGGGCACACCGCCCGCCCCAACCAGCTCTTTCTGGCGTTCTTTGACCCCGTCCAGCACAATCATCCGCACCCAGTCCCCAGACCCAATGGGCACGGTGGACTTGTTGACGATCACCTTATAGCCGCCATTCAGATGCTCCCCAATGCCGCGAGCGACCGCTTCGACATAGCGGGTATCGCTTTCGCCCGTGGGTAGGGCAGGGGTGCCGACCGCAATGAACAGAATCTCGCCATGGGAGACCCCAGCGCCAATATCAGAGGTGAAGTTGAGTCGGCCAGCCGCCATCGAAGACTGCATCAGCTCCGACAAGCCTGGTTCGTAAATCGGGGATTGTCCCGATTTCATCAACTGGACTTTTTCTTCGTTGTTGTCCACGCAGATCACGTCATGGCCCGCATGGGACAGGCAGACGCCGGTCACGAGACCCACATATCCGGTTCCGATTACACAGACTTGCATAGGCTTTGCATCCTTACAGTAGGTTTACGTAGATAAGTCTTAGAGATGAGTCTTGGATAAGTCAGGAAATAAGTTGGAGCATCCCGTCAAGACACCAAGGCTATTGAGACACCAGAGACGGTGGTGCGGCTGCATCGGGGCTAGGTTCTTCCATGCGATCGCGAAAATCAGCAATGGTCGTCGTCAGCCCCTCTTTTAGGGGCACCTTAGGCTCCCAGCCCAGCCAAGTTTTAGCGCGAGTAATATCCGGCTGACGACGGCGGGGATCATCCTGGGGCAACGGCTCGAACTTGACCGCCACATCAGGATTAACCATCTGCTGTACCGTTTGGGCCAACTGCAGAATGGTGTACTCATCCGGATTCCCCAGATTCACCGGGCCGATGTGGTCGCCATTCATTAACCGGATTAACCCTTCCACCAAGTCAGAGGCAAAGCAGAAGCTACGGGTTTGGCTGCCGTCCCCGTAGACCGTCAGCGGCGTTCCCCGCAGGGCCTGCACCACAAAGTTACTTACCACCCGGCCATCATTTTCCAGCATCCTGGGGCCGTAGGTGTTGAAGATCCGCGCCACCCGGATGTCCACATCGTTTTGGCGATGGTAGTCAAACGCCAGAGTTTCCGCGACCCGCTTGCCTTCGTCGTAGCAGCTGCGAATGCCGATGGGGTTCACATTGCCCCGGTAGTCTTCAGTTTGGGGATGGACTTCTGGATCGCCGTAAACCTCAGAGGTCGAAGCCAGCAGCAGTCGGGCATTCACCCGCTTGGCCAAGCCCAACATGTTCAGGGTGCCCATCACATTGGTCTTGATGGTCTTGACCGGGTTGTACTGGTAATGAACCGGAGACGCCGGACAAGCCAGATGATAAATCTGGTCGGCCTCTAGGCGAATCGGTTCAGTAATGTCGTGGCGGATCAGCTCAAAGTAGGGATGATTAAGCCAGCGCAGCAAGTTGCGCTTGTGGCCCGTATAAAAGTTGTCTAAACAAATAACCTCGTGGCCTGATTCCATTAGGCGGTCAATCAAATGAGAGCCGATGAAACCAGCACCGCCTGTGACAAGAATTCTCATGGTGGCTAATCACGCTAAAGAAAGGCTAGGGAGGGCAATCACCGCTGCCCCCAGTCCAGCATGGGGGAAGGCAAAAGTCAGGATTTCTCCGCAAACTACCGGTTTGTGATGACCACGCCGCTGCCTGGGTTGACTTTAGCAAGGGCCATCGGTAGTCCCGAGGAGTTGAGTGGTGAATTCACTGAAACTTCAAGCCTCCCTAAAGGTGTACCCCAAATTCACCGTTGACTATCACCTTCAGCCACAACTTCTGGCAAATTTAGGGCCGCCCTCAGGGCAAGGATCAGAGCCACCAGCCACCGGATGGCTCAGAGCCGCAGCACCGCCATAAAGGCATCTTGGGGCACATCTACCGTGCCTAAGGACTTCATGCGCTTTTTACCCTTAGCCTGCTTTTGCAGCAGTTTTTTCTTACGGGAAATATCGCCGCCATAGCACTTGGCCAGCACGTCTTTGCGCAGGGCTGGGATGCTTTCGCTGGCAATAATCCGGCTGCCGATCGCAGCCTGGAGGGGAATCTTGAACTGATGGCGGGGGATTAGTTCTTTTAACTTCTCTACCAGGGCTTTGCCAACGTAGTACGCCTTGTCCCGATGGACGATGGTGGCCAGGGGATCAACGGGATCGCCATTGATCATCACGTCTAGGCGCACCAGCGGGTTCGTGCGGTAGCCCACCAGGTGGTACTCCATGCTGGCGTAGCCCCGAGAGCGAGACTTCATTTGGTCAAAGAAGTCGGTCACCACTTCGGCCAGGGGAAGTTCGTAGGTGAGGGTGGTGCGACCTTGAGCCAGGTAACGCATGTCTTTGAATTCACCCCGGCGGCTCTGGCTGAGTTCCATCAGCGGCCCGACAAATTCTTCGGGGGTGATCATGTCCACCTTGACGTAGGGTTCTTCGATGGACTCCCGCATCTGGGGATCGGGCAGGGTGCAGGGGTTATCAATCAGCAGGGTTTCACCGCTCAGGGTATTCACCCGGTAAATCACTGAGGGGGCGGTGGTGATTAGGTCAAGGTTGTACTCTCGCTCTAGGCGCTCTTGGACAATTTCCATATGCAGCAACCCCAGGAAGCCGCAGCGGAAGCCAAAGCCCATGGCGCTGGAGGTTTCGGGCTCATATTGCAGGGCGGCATCATTGAGCCGCAGCCGTTCTAAGGCTTCCCGCAGATCCTCGAACTGGCTGGCATCGGTGGGGAACATGCCGCAAAACACCATAGGTTTCGCTTCGGTGTAGCCAGGGAGCGCTTCGGTTGCGCCACCTTTGGCCAGGGTGATGGTGTCACCAACCCGGGCATCTTCAACGGATTTGATCGCGGCCCCAAAGTAGCCGACTTCCCCAGCATGGAGGGTCTTGACAGGGACTTGAGTGGGGGCAAGGATGCCTAGGTCGTCAATCTCGTATTCTTTGCCAGAGGCCATCAGCTTGACCCGATCGCCCTGGTTGACGGTGCCGTCCATCACCCGGAAGTAAACGATGACGCCCCGGTAGGGGTCGTAATAGCTGTCAAAAATCAGGGCGCGCAGGGGCTTTTCTAACGTTTCTTGGGGGGGCGGCACCAGAAACACAATGGACTCTAGGATTTCATCAATGCCGATGCCTTCTTTGGCTGAAGCGAGGATGGCGTTGCTGCAATCTAGGCCGATGATTTCTTCAATTTCGGCTTTAATCCGATCGGGATCGGCCCCTGGCAGGTCAATTTTGTTGAGCACAGGAATGATTTCTAAATCGTGCTCTAGGGCGAGATAAACGTTGGCTAGGGTTTGAGCTTCGACCCCCTGGGAGGCGTCTACCACCAGCAATGCGCCTTCGCAGGCGGCCAGGGATCGGGAAACTTCGTAGGTGAAGTCAACGTGGCCCGGCGTGTCGATCAAATTAAGGACGTAGTCTTTGCCGTCCCGCGCCTGGTAGTCCATGCGGGCTGCTTGCAACTTAATGGTGATGCCGCGCTCTCGCTCTAAGTCCATAGAGTCTAAGAACTGCTGCTTCATATCGCGATCGCTGACGGTGTTCGTTCTCTGCAGCAACCGGTCGGCCAGGGTAGATTTACCGTGGTCGATATGGGCAATGATGGAGAAGTTACGCAGGCGAGAGACTGGAACGTCGGTCATGGACAGGGCCAAGGCAAAGGGGTGGACAAGGATGGGACGCTAACCTCGGTCAGAAGCAGGGCGACTGAAGAGTCTAGCTGTAAACACTGAGAGGTCTGGTCACTGTTAACTGATTACTTTTTTACTCATTGTAATCTGATCCTACGGTGGCGCTGCGCGGGTTGGGACTGAACCAGTTGAACCGCAAGCAGCAGTGGAGATGGGGATGTAGGCCGTTGTCAAGGGAAGGCAAACAATTTGGCGGTAGATCCCGGTTCAACGGGTGGCCTCGGCGTACAATGACCCCAACGGTGACGCCCCAAAAGCTTTGCCCTAGGGTGCTTATATCGCCAGACTGTTCTGATGAATTAAAGCGATACTGAGGCGATATCTGGCGATATCTAAGGCGATCGCAAATCTAAGGGAATCGCACCGCTTGCTTCCTGGGCGATTTGATCCCTGGGAATCCTCCATCCGCTCAATCTTCACCCCTGCTCAATTCCCAGTTCAGAAATCCTATGACTGACGCCAACGCTGCTAAATCAAATTCCCTGGGCTCTCAGTCGGGGAGTTCCCCGGACGAAAAGGTCGAGCTAGCTATCCAGCTCGACCCAGATCTGCTCGACCAAATCCAGCACTTAACGAATGATCCCAGCAAGGTGATTGAGGTAGCGGTGCGGCAGTGGCTGCGGGGTGGGGCACGCCGGGATGATGACCTGACCCGCAGCCTCAACCGCAATCCCCCGGTGCCCCCCAGAGGAGAGTGGAATGACTGACAAGGCCGGAGGAAGGGAGTACCCTGGGGGTAAATTCACCGCCTTGGCTGCATCTGCTAGTCCGAATTGTTGGCTCGCTCGCTGCTTATGACCCAGTCTTCCTTTTCATCGGCTTCAGCTTCACTGGCTTCGGCCTCTACAGAGGGCAAGGTTGACGCTGTTAGCGATCGCACCTCTGGCAAAAATTTTTCCGGCCCAGATGGGACGGCCAGCCCCGTTTTCGTGTTTGTTCAAGATCGACTGGGCAAGCTAGTCTCCCTCGACTGGTCAGACGCCAACCATTACGGGTTGCTGCCCTCCCGATTGGTGGGCCATTTTTGGGGAGAAGCTTTTGGCCCCACTGCGATCGCACCCTATCAAGATCGGGTGCAGCGAATTCTCAACAGCCAGACCCCCGAACAGTTTGACTGCACCTTTCGGGCGGGCCAACAGCGGCTTAACCTGACCCTACTGCTGACGCCCGTGCAGGTGCCTGGGAGCCAACCCCAATGGCTGATGGGCATTGCCCACTGGGGCAGCGCCAGCGTCACCGTGCAGCGGGCCAGCACATCCCTGACCCCCGACCCCGAAAGCTACCGCACCCTGCTGACCCAAATCACCTGGAACATTCGCCGCACCCTCGACCTGGAAACCATTTGGCAGCAAACCGTGGACGGGGTGGGGGCCATGCTAAACCTGCATCGCTGCCTTGTCTGCGCCCACCACTGTGATAGCGATACCGTTCAGGTCGCCGCAGAATACTGTCGAGACGGCAGCCCCTGCTGGCAAGGCCAAACCGTCACCCTGCCAAGCAACAGCGCACTCCAAAACGTCCTCAGCAGCCTGCAGCCCCAGGTGATTGCCGCCAGCCCTCAAGCCCCCCTGACCTGGGGCCAGACCCTAGCGGTGCCCACCTGCTACCAAGATCAGCCCAATGGCCTGCTACTGCTGCACCAAAGCTCGACCTACGAGTGGAGCCCCCTGGAAATTGAGCTAATCAGCGAACTGGCTGACCAGGTGGGCACCGCCGTCGCCCACGCCAGCCTCTTTGGCGAAAGTCAGGCTCTTGCCCTGCAATTGCAGCGGGCCAACAGCGACCTAACGCACAAGCACCAAGAGCTAGAAGAAGCCCGTCGCCAGGCCGAAGAAGCTTCCCGGCTCAAGAGTGAGTTCTTAGCCAATACCTCCCACGAGCTGCGCACGCCACTCAACGGCATGATTGGCTTCCTCCGGCTAGTGCTCGACGGCATGGCGGACGACCCAGAAGAGCAGCAGGATTTTATCCGCGAGGCCCATGGGTCAGCCCTACACCTACTCAGCTTGATTAACGACGTCCTAGATGTGGCCAAGATTGAGGCGGGTAAGCTACAGATTGAGCTGTTGCCGGTGTCGCTGAAGGAACTGCTGCAAAACGTTGAGAACTTCACCCAGCCCCAGGCCGAACAAAAAGGGCTGGCCTACGAAATCCGCTTGCCCGCCACCCGCGACGAAATTTTGCTCAACGGCAACTATCAGCGGCTGTTGCAGGTGATGCTGAACCTGGTGGGCAATGCGATTAAGTTCACCCACGATGGGAAAATCACCATCACCGCAGAAGTTAAGCCCCGGAAAGTCACTTTCCAGGGCCAAGACTGGCCCGGCATCGTCAAAATCAGCGTGGCCGATACCGGCATCGGGGTTTCCCTAGAAAAGCAGGATCGCTTGTTCCAAACCTTCAGCCAGGTAGACGGGGAACGCACCCGCCAGTACGGCGGCACGGGCTTGGGGCTGGTTATTTCCCAGAAGCTGGTGGAAGCAATGGGCGGAGTGGTGCAGTTCATCAGCATGGGCGAAGGACTAGGGTCAACGGTGACCTTTACGGCCCTGCTCTACCAAGAGCCAGTGCTGGTGTCGGCAGAACCGGTCACGGCACTGCCCTAACGCGGGAGCCTAGGATTTGGCCTCTGGCGGAGCCACCTGTGGAGAAACATCTGGGGCCACCTCTGGAACAACAAAGTGGGGGCGGGCTTGCTGGGTACATTGCAGCCAGTGGCTCAGGGAACCCCAGTCTTCATCGGTAACTAAGGTGGTGAGGCGATCGAGCTGCTGGCGGTAGTGGTGGAGCGATCGCAACACTTCTGCTCGGTTGTAGCGGGCCATCATCAGCCCCAGTTCTGGGTTGCCGCCCCCTACGCGGCTGGTATCGCGAAAGCCGGAGCTGGCAAACTGCTGGGCTAAGGTGGCCACGGCCTGATCGGGTTCACTCAGGCAGGCTTGAATTAAGCTAGAGCTAATCATCACCGGCAGGTGGGAAATCCAGGCCACAGCCCGGTCGTGGGCCTCCGGGGAACAGTGATAGACCTCAGCCTTGAGATCGGCTGCGATCGCAGCCACTTGGGCCACCGCATCCTCAGGGGTCTGGTCGATGGGCGTAATCACATAAGCCCGCCCAGCAAACAGTCCCGGCTCTGCGGCGGCAAGCCCCGCCTCCGTTTTACCCGCCATCGGATGCCCCCCGACAAACCAGGGCCAGTGCTGGCTGGCGGCTTGCACCACGGCCTGCTTCACCGATCCCACATCGGTCACTACCGTATGGGCCGATAGATAGGGTGCGATCGCAGCTACTGTGGGTGCGATCGCAGCAATTGGTGTACAGACAAACACGCAATCCACCGGCTTTAACGCCTCAAAGCCCGTTGATCCCCGATCGACCACACCAGCTGCCACCGCCTGGGTACAGGTGTCCTGACGGCGGGCGACCCCCACCACCTCATATCCCAACCGTCGCAAATCTAGCCCCAAAGAAGCCCCGATCAACCCCAATCCCACAATCCCAACTTTCATCTCTAACCTCCTCTAGACCCAAACAAGCGTGGTATCGTCAAAACTCAGTTATTCTCCGCCCAAGTCACGCTCAATACCCAAACGCTTAATCCTAAACTTCATAGGTCATGGGGAACTCTGCCAAGTCCGATCCTCTCATCACCGTTGAGGCGCTGATTGAAGACTACACCCAGGGGCGGCGCAACTTTGCCGACATCATCCTGAATGAGAGCAAGCTAATTGGTCTCAACCTCAGCCAGATTAATCTGCGGGGGGCTCAACTCAACGTCACCAACCTCAGCAGTGCCAACCTCAGCAACAGCGACCTTAGTCGAGCCCAGCTCAACGTCTCGCGACTTAGCGGCGCTAATCTGACCCAGGCCGACCTCAGCTACGCCAGCCTCAACGTCGCCAACCTGATTTTGGCCATCCTGGTGGGCGTCAACCTCAACCACGCCTCCCTAATTCGGGCCGAGTTAGTGCGGGCCGACCTCAGCAATGCCACCCTGCGCCACCTGATCGCCAATGAGGCCGACCTGCGGGAAGTCCGCCTCCGCTGGAGCGATTTGACCGAGGCCAATCTTAGCCGAGCCAACCTGCGCAGTAGCTCCCTAATTGGGGCCGTGCTAGAGCGGGCCAACCTCCACTCCGCCACCCTCAGTCGGGCCGACCTCAGCGGTGCCGTGCTGCAACAGGCCGAACTCCGCCACGCCTTGCTCGATCGCGCCAACCTCAGCGGCACCAACCTGCGCGGTGCCAACCTGCGCTGGGCCGACCTCACCGGAGCCACCCTACGGGAAGCTGATCTCAGCGAAGCCAAGCTCAGCGGCGCAAATCTCATGCGGGCAAACCTCAGCGGCGCAGACTTGCTCAATACCAGCCTGGTTCATGCCGATTTAACCGGGGCCAACCTCACCCACACCAACTGCGTTGGGGCCGACTTCACCGGTGCCAACCTGACTGGCGCGAAGCTCTACGGCGCATCCCGCTTTCACCTCAAAACCGCCGAATTAATTTGCGAGTGGATTGACCTCAGCCCCGAGGGCGATGGCTCCCAACTGCGACAGTTCGACAGTCCTGAATCCATCCAGCGATTCTTTAGCCAAGCCCCTTCCCGGGTGCAGGTGGTGATCGATAGCCCCCTCACCCCCGCTGCTAACCTGGCCTTAGCCACGGCCTATCATCACCTAGCTGAAGCCCTGCCCAGCTTTCCCTCAGCGAGCATTGACCTCGGCCTGCGCAAAACCACCCTGACTTTGCAAACGCCCCGAGACACTGACCTGATGCAGTTGGCCTATGCCGCAGTGCTGCCCTTTACCGAAGCCAGCGCGGTGCAAAAGAGCCTGATGCTGATGCTGCGCAGCCTGCAAGCCTGTGGGGTAGATCAGTTGGGCCAAGTGGGTACCCAGGTGAGTGCAGAAGCGGGTCGGCTCTTTTTAGACACGACCCGCCACCTGTCCCCCCTGCCCCAGACTGATCCGTTTTTTGAGATGCCCCTACAGCTCCAGGTCTTCAACGCCAACGGAGATGGTCTAGAGGTCTACCACAGTGCTCGGTTTGGCATTCGCAGCCCCCAGGGAGCCAACAGTCTTTTCCCAGCCCAGCCTCGGCAACCGTTTACCCCAGGGCTTTCTGCCATCCTGGACTTTTTCCGACAGCTCACCCTGCTGGAGGGGGCACCCGCTTAGAGCACGAGGGGAAGCTTACAATGGAGGTCATTCTTGACTGATTCCATGCCTGCTTTGCCCTACTTGCCGTCCGTGCCCTGTGATTGAAGCAGAAGTTCACCAGCGACTCCGCGCCTTTCTGCGTCAGCAGAGAGAGCCCTATTGGCCTCATCACCTGACGATGGCGCGGCTGGTGGCTCGGGCATTGCGGCTGGGACGCAGTGCCCTGATTCAAACCGGGAGTATGTCGGCCTACCACGGTCATCACCGGC
>PXDR01000330.1 GCA_003566335.1 Cyanobacteria bacterium T3Sed10_344R1 | reverse complement strand
GCCAGTCCGACATCTCGGCCTTACTAGCCCCGGTATAGCGCACCTCAACCGCGCAGTCTTCCCCCGCCGCCATCACCGCCGACCGCAGGGTATGCTCCGTCATCTGCCGCTGCAAATCCGCCGCCCCTTCAGGCCCCAACGCCGGAATCAACCGTGTCTTAGTTTTGCCTGGCACCGGGTAGCGCGTGAAGACAATCAGCTTAGTCGAAGGCACATCAGGCTTGCGTGCAGCAGCAGTCATAGAGCAAAATTTCTACCCATTCAGGGACAGCTATCCACTCAAACCTGCTCAGAACTGCCTAGCTCGGTTGTGCCATACAGTTCAGGCACCGGCCCAGCCGCAGGCAATTTCTTCGAGTCTCGGGTTTCCATATAGCCCGTATAGTAAGCCCCATCCCGAATCTCAATCGACTCTGCTACCACATCCCCTTCTAGGCGGGCCGTGCTGCTGAGGGTGAGCTTCCCGGCAGCAAAAATCCGGGCCTTTAGAACCCCTTGAACCATAATGTTGTGGCCGTGGACTTCTGGCCCCTCAATCAACCCGGTGGAAAAAATTTCAATATCACCCTTCACTTCTACCCGCCCGTGGACGATACCATCCACCCGCAGCACCCCTTCAGCCAGGACATCTCCCTGGATCTCGCAGGTGCGGCTGATATAGGTCAAAGCAGGGGATGGTTTGCGATTGAACATGGTCGTAAACACCAAATTAAGACGATTTAACGGGCGAAATGGTAGAGATCCCGAAGCGTCATTCCGGCAAAAGGGCCGATCAAACCCCCAGACCCAGCATAGACCAGACCCAGCATAGACCGATTTGACTCACCGTTTTGTGGCCTAGGTCTTCTCCCCAGTCACCCTAGCCGAAAACCCGCGATCAATTCCCCAACGCAATTCCCTATCATAGACAAGAGCTTTCAGCCACTCAGACCCTTGAGTCGGCAGGCATGGATTCAGTTAACAGGAGCGGCGCGGTGTCTAAGTACAGTCCAACCGAAATCGAGGCCAAGTGGCAGCAAACCTGGGCTGACCAGGGGCTAGACACGACCCCCGAAGACACCACCAAACCCAAATTCTACGCCCTGTCCATGTTTCCCTACCCGTCAGGGAACCTGCACATGGGCCATGTCCGCAACTACACCATCACCGACGTGGTTGCCCGAGTCCGCCGAATGCAGGGCTACCGGGTGCTGCACCCCATGGGCTGGGACGCCTTCGGCCTGCCCGCCGAAAACGCCGCCATCGACCGAGGCATCCACCCCGCTAAGTGGACTTATCAAAACATTGACCAAATGCGCGCCCAGCTCCAGAAACTGGGGCTCTCCTACGACTGGAACCGAGAAGTCGCCACCTGTTCCCCCGACTACTACAAATGGACGCAGTGGAGCTTCCTGCAATTTCTCGAAGCAGGCTTGGCCTACCAAAAAGAATCCGCCGTCAACTGGGACCCTATCGACCAAACCGTCCTGGCTAACGAGCAGGTCGATAGCGCCGGTAAATCCTGGCGCTCCGGGGCCAAAGTTGAGCGCAAGCTGCTGCGCCAGTGGTTCCTAAAAATCACCGACTACGCCGACGAACTGCTCAGCGACCTCGACCAACTCCCTGGCTGGCCGGAGCGAGTGCGGCTGATGCAGGAAAACTGGATCGGCAAGTCTACCGGCGCACAGGTCGTCTTCCAAACCGAAAGCGGAGACGAGCTGCCCGTCTTCACCACCCGCCCCGACACCCTCTGGGGAGCCACCTTCATGGTGCTGTCCCCCGAGCATCCTTTGGTGGAAAAGCTGACCACGGCAGATCAGGCCGAAGCCGTCAAAACCTACCAAACCGCCGCCGCCGCCAAGAGCGACATCGATCGCACCGACGACACCAAAGAAAAAACCGGGGTTTGGACGGGCAGCTTTGCCATCAACCCGGTCAACGACGAGCAAATCCCGATTTGGATTGCTGACTACGTGCTGATGGGCTACGGCACCGGGGCGATTATGGCCGTGCCCGCCCACGACCAGCGCGACTTTGAATTTGCCCGCAAGTTCAGCCTGGCGATAAAGCTGGTGGTGCAGCCCGAAGGCGACGCCCGCAGCGGCGATACCCTCACCGAGGCTTGGCCTGGGGATGGGGTCATGGTCAACTCCGGCCCCCTGGACGGCATCCCCGCCGGTAAAGGGGACGGCCAGAGCGTTGCTGCCGCGATCCAGTGGCTAGAAACCAACGGCAAGGGCAAAGGCGAGGCCAACTACCGGCTGCGGGACTGGCTGATTTCCCGCCAGCGCTATTGGGGCGTGCCGATTCCGGTGGTCCACTGCCCCAGTTGCGGCATCGTCCCCGTCCCAGACGACCAGCTCCCGGTCACCCTGCCCGAAGATGTTGAGTTCAGCGGTCGCGGCGCATCGCCCCTAGCCAAGCTCGACCACTGGGTCAACGTCCCCTGCCCGAGCTGTGGCGAACCGGCCAAGCGGGAAACCGACACGATGGACACGTTCATCGACTCGTCCTGGTACTTCCTGCGCTACGCCGACGCCAACAACGAGGGGGCCATCTTTGACTCGGCTAAAGTCAACGACTGGCTGCCGGTGGATCAATATGTCGGCGGCATTGAGCACGCGATTTTGCACCTGCTCTACTCCCGCTTTTTCACCAAAGTGCTGCGGGATCGCGGCTTGATCAACATTGATGAGCCGTTCAAGCGGCTGCTGACCCAGGGCATGGTGCAAGCCATCACCTACAAAAATCCCCAGACGGGCAAGTACATCCCCCCGGCAGAGGTCAACCCAGACGACCCGAAAGATCCCAGCACGGGCGATCCCCTAGAGGTCTTCTACGAAAAGATGTCGAAGTCGAAGTACAACGGCGTTGACCCCAAGGACGTGCTGCAAAAGTACGGGGCCGACACCGCCCGGATGTTCATTCTGTTCAAAGCGCCCCCCGAGAAAGATCTGGAGTGGGACGACGCTGATGTGGAAGGACAGTATCGCTTTTTGAACCGGGTTTGGCGACTGGTCAGCGAGTTTGCGACGGCCCATCCCAATGCTGCTACCGCCCTGCCGCCAGAGCTAAGCAAAGCGGAGAAAGATCTGCGGCGGGCGATTCACACCGCAATTAAAGAAGTCAGCGAAGACATTGAAGGCGACTACCAGTTCAATACCGCTGTGTCGGAGTTGATGAAGCTCAGCAATGCCCTCAGCGACGCCAAGTGCGCAGATTCGCCGGTCTATGCCGAAGGAATCGAGACCCTGGTGAAGCTGCTGGCCCCCTTTGCCCCCCACATCGCCGAAGAACTCTGGCGACAGTTGGGCCATCAGGAATCCGTTCATCAATCGGGCTGGCCCCAACTCGACACGGCTGCCCTGGTGGCGGATGAAATCACCCTGGTCATCCAAATTATGGGCAAAACTCGGGGGACGATTCAGGTTCCGGCCAGTGCCGATAAGGCGGCGCTGGAGCAATATGCCCGAGAGTCCGAAGCAGCCCAGCGCTACATCGAAGGCAAGACCATCCGCAAGGTGATTGTGGTGCCCAAGAAGCTGGTGAACTTTGTGCTTGGCTAGGGGGGCGAGCTTGCTAATGACCCAACCTGCTGCATTGGGCGTGGAAACCGCGTCCCTACAGTCAGACACCCAGCCTCATGTTGAGGAACCACAATGAACTGTCCGGCGATGCCAATGCCGACGGCTCTCAGTTGATGGGACTGGGTGTAGAAAATCGTCAGGATGCGATAGTTTCGCGGTCTTTGGGTGTGGATGTTGATAAAAAATCGATAAGCCTGAACTTCTACCCCTGATGGATCAAGAGGGTTAATCCGGGAATTAACTGGCGCTCTTTGCAGTGTGGCAGTCCAGCCACAGCGGTTATAAGCTCGAAACGCCAGGTGATCGACGTACTGCTTTTTGTCCGAAGGATTGGTGAGTAGCAGCGTCACAAAACTGAGTGCGATC
>PXDR01000129.1 GCA_003566335.1 Cyanobacteria bacterium T3Sed10_344R1 | reverse complement strand
TCACCCCGGAAGAGGGGCTGATGATCTATGAAGACATGACTCTGGGGCGCTTCTTTGAAGATAAGTGCGCCGAAATGTATTACCGAGGCCGGATGTTTGGCTTCGTTCACCTCTACAACGGCCAGGAAGCCGTCTCAACCGGGGTGATCCGGGCGATGACGCCAGCCGACTATGTGTGCAGCACCTATCGTGACCACGTTCATGCGCTGAGTGCTGGAGTGCCCGCTCGGGAAGTGATGGCGGAACTGTTCGGCAAAGCCACGGGCTGCAGCAAGGGCCGGGGCGGCTCAATGCACTTGTTTTCCGCCGAGCACAACCTTCTGGGGGGCTTTGCTTTTATTGGAGAAGGAATCCCGGTTGCCCTCGGGGCTGCCTTCCAGAGCCGCTACCGTCGCGATGCCCTAGGCCAAAGTGATGCCGATCAGGTGACGGCCTGCTTCTTTGGCGATGGCACCACTAACAATGGTCAGTTCTTTGAGTGCCTGAATATGGCGGCGCTGTGGAAACTGCCGATCATCTTCGTGGTGGAGAACAATAAGTGGGCAATCGGCATGGCCCACGAGCGGGCCAGCTCTCAAACTGAGATCTATCGAAAAGCCAGCGTCTTTGGTATGCCAGGGGTTGAGGTGGATGGCATGGACGTGCTGGCAGTTCGGGCTGCCGCACAGGAGGCGGTGCGCCGGGCTCGGGCCGGAGAAGGGCCGACCTTGATTGAATGCCTGACCTATCGCTTCCGAGGCCACTCTCTCGCTGACCCAGATGAGCTGCGATCGAAGGAAGAAAGAGAAGAGTGGCAGGCTCGGGATCCACTGAAGCGGTTTGAGGCGTACCTAACCGAGCAAAACCTGGCTGCTGCTGAAGATCTCAAAGGTATTCGTCAGCGGATTCAAGCCACGGTGGATGAAGCGGTCACCTATGCCGAAGAAAGCCCAGAACCCGATCCTAGCGGGCTGCACCACTATATCTTCGCCGACAATGACTAGGGCAGAGAGATTCAGTCAGTGGGCAATCCCAGGGGCTCGTAATCTCAGTGGTTAGCCGAGGGCTTGAGTCTGGCATAGCCCCGAGGCAGAACGCGCTTACAGTTTGGGCGAAGTCGATTTCTGCGCTGCTCAGTGAGTTGAGTTCTGCTAGTTGAGTTCTGCCTCTGCTGAATTTTGCCTCTGTTGGATTCCGTTAAGGCCAAATAGGTGTCAAGCCAGACTCGCTAGGGTCAGATCCGGCTAAATCAGTTCATCTAACATCAGTTCATCAGCTCAGCTTTCATTGTTTATTCAGTTTATTCAGTCGTCGTCCGTTCAACGGTTTTCGTAACATCATGGCAGAAACCCTTCTTTTTAATGCTCTTCGCGCCGCTGTCGATGAAGAAATGGGGCGGGACGACACGGTCTTTGTGTTGGGAGAAGACGTCGGCCAATATGGCGGTTCTTACAAGGTGACCAAAGGACTGTACGAAAAGTACGGTGAGCTGCGGGTGCTGGATACGCCAATCGCGGAAAACAGCTTCACCGGCATGGCGGTGGGGGCAGCGATGACGGGGCTGCGGCCCATTATTGAAGGCATGAACATGGGCTTTTTGCTCTTGGCCTTTAACCAGATTGCCAATAATGCTGGCATGTTGCGCTATACCTCCGGCGGCAACTATAAGATTCCTTTGGTGATTCGTGGCCCAGGCGGGGTGGGGCGGCAGCTTGGGGCCGAGCACTCCCAGCGGCTAGAGGCGTATTTCCAGGCGGTGCCGGGGCTGAAGATTGTGGCTTGCTCCACGCCCTACAACGCCAAAGGGTTGCTGAAGTCGGCGATTCGCGACAACAACCCGGTGCTGTTTTTTGAGCATGTGCTGCTCTACAACCTGAAGGAAGACCTGCCGGATGAGGAGTACCTGGTGCCTCTAGATAAGGCTGAAGTAGTGCGCCCAGGCAAGGACGTGACGATTTTGACCTACTCGCGGATGCGTCACCATGTGGTGCAGGCAACTAAGGGATTGACGGCTAAAGGGTTCGACCCGGAGGTGATTGATCTGATTTCCCTTAAGCCTCTGGACTTTGACACCATTGGCGCGTCGATTCGCAAGACCCACCGGGTGATTGTGGTGGAAGAATGTATGCGGACTGGCGGGATTGGGGCGGAGATTGTGGCGTCGATTAACGATCGCTACTTTGATGAACTGGATGCGCCGGTGATGCGTCTCTCGTCTCAGGATATTCCTACCCCCTACAATGGCAAGCTAGAAAGCCTGACCATTGTGCAGCCGCGTCAAATTGAAACGGCAGTGGAAGAAATGGTGGGATTGCGGGTTTAGTACGGGGCATAACATGGGGCGACAGCAGTTACTTTTGGGCTTGATTGTGGTGTTGGTGGCGGCAGCCGTCACGATAATGCTGCAAATCCCCCTACAGTTGGGCCTTGACCTGCGGGGCGGATCGCAAATCACCCTGCAAGTTGAGACCACGGAAGATATTCAAAACATCACCAGCCGCGAACTGGAAGCAGTGCAGCGGGTGGTAGAAGGTCGGGTGAATAATCTCGGCGTCTCGGAAGCGCTGGTGCAGTCAGTGGGCCAAGATCAGCTCTTGGTGCAGTTGCCGGGGGTGACCGACCCAGCCCAGGCAGAACGGGTACTCGGGGGGACGGCTCAGCTAGAGTTTCGGCCCCAGCGGGCGGGCACTGAGGGGCAAATCTCGGCGGAAAGCCAGGTTTTGCAGGAGCACCAGCTTGAGCTGCTAGCGGCAGAGCAATCTGGTGATCCAGAGGCGGTGGCTGAGGCCCAAGCAGCAGTTCAGCGCAGTCAAGCGGCGATCGCAGATCTGTTTGAGCCCTCTAACCTGGGGGGTGATTTGCTGCGAGATGCGATCGCACGCCCCGCTGGCGGCACCCGTAACGACTGGGTGGTTGACATTGAATTCGACCGGGAAGGATCGACCCTATTTGCCGAACTGACTCAGCAAGTGGCGGGGACAGGACGAGGGTTGGGAATCTTCCTCGACCAAGAATTGATCAGCGCCCCAACTGTGGAAGTTGAATTTGCCAGCACCGGCATTGTCGGGGGGCGGGCCACGATCTTTGGCGGCTTTGATGCCGATGGCGCACGGGATCTAGAAGTCCAGTTGCGAGGTGGTGCCCTGCCCCTGCCGGTAGAGGTGGTCGAAAACCGCACCGTGGGGCCAACCCTGGGCCGCGACAGCATTCAGCGCAGCCTCTACGCCGGGATTGCCGGTCTGATTTTGGTGCTGATTTATATGATCTGGTACTACCGACTGCCGGGGCTATTAGCGGACATTTCCCTGATGGTCTACGCCCTGCTGACCCTGGCTGCCTTTAATCTGTTGGGGGTGACCCTTACCCTGCCGGGGATTGCCGGATTTATCCTCAGCATTGGCATGGCGGTAGACGCCAACGTGCTGATCTTTGAGCGCACCCGGGAAGAGCTGCGATCGGGCAAAACCCTGTACCGGTCGGTGCAGGGGGGCTTTTTCCGCGCCTTTTCCAGCATTTTGGACAGTAACGTCACCACCCTGATTGCCTGTGCCGCTTTGTTTTGGTTTGGGGCGGGTCTGGTGCGAGGGTTTGCCTTGACCTTAGCCATTGGTGTCGCCATCAGCATGTTTACGGCCTTAACCTGTAGTCGTACCCTCCTGCTGTTTGTGCTGGGCTTTCCGGGGATGCGCAAGCCTAATCTGTTTTGCCCTGGCCTAATCACAGACGCCGCCCCGGCTGCAGCCAAGCCATAGGACTTGAATTGATGAAATTTAGCGTAAATCGACAGCGCAGTCGCTGGTGGATCCTCTCCCTGGGGCTGATTTTAGTTGGCCTTGTGGCGATGGTGATTTCTTGGCAGCAGTTCCAGGCTCCCCTGCGTCCCGGCCTCGACTTTATCGGCGGCACGCGGCTGCAGTTTAGTCGAGACTGCACGGTAGACGCTGCCTGCGACCAG
>PXDR01000429.1 GCA_003566335.1 Cyanobacteria bacterium T3Sed10_344R1 | reverse complement strand
CCCCAGTACATTGCCCGTTGGCTTTGATCGGTTGCCTGCATTATTTCTGTCCTCCAGGAATGGTGTTAATCGTCAGGATCTCTGGCTTCTGAGCCGCGTGGGGGTGATCAGAGCCTGCGTAGACCTTCAGTTTGGTGAAGAGTTTCCGACCCAAGGTGTTCTTGGGCAGCATGCCCTTGACGGCCTTTTCGATAATCCGCTCGGGGATCCGGGCCTGAAGCTGGTTGAAGGTCTCGGTCTTCATCCCGCCGGGACGACCGGAGTGACGACGGTAGAGCTTTTGGCTCGGCTTGCGGCCAGTCACGGCGACCTTGTCGGCGTTGATCACGACAACGAAGTCGCCGGTATCCATGTGGGGGGTGTAAATTGGCTTATTTTTGCCCCGGAGAATCATGGCGATTTCGGTGGCGAGGCGACCGAGGCGCTGATCCGCCGCGTCGATCACGTACCACTTTTGCTCAAGGGTGTCTTGGGGAGGCAGGTAAGTTTTGGTCATGGGTGTATCCGAGAAAGTTCGGGAAGAACGACAGTAAATCGGTTAAACGGCGGCAAGCTCAGGGGGACTGGGCAGCCAAAACTGGGGTTGGGTGTCAAACCAGACGCTGGGGGGAAAGGGAAACTCGGGGTAGCCGACCCGCAGCAGACACAGCCCTTGGGCGGGGGCTGAATATTTCACCAGGTCGCGTCTGCGATCGCACCAGAGCTGGGTAAACGCCTCTGGGGAGAGTTTGCCCCGACCCACCTGCACTAGCAGCCCCATAATCAGCCGCACCATGCCATACAGAAAACCGCTGGCCTGGAGTTCTACTTGCAGGAACGGGCCGCGACGCTGGCATTCTGCCGCGTGCAGGTCAACCCAAGAGTGAGCCCGACCCGACCCAGCCCGGTGAAAGGCGCTGAGGTCATGATGTCCCACCAGCGGGGTTAGGGCTGCCTGCATTGCCTCGGCATCGAGGGGCTGATAGTAATAATGCCAAGTGAAGGGGCGCACAAACAAGTTGGGGATGGGGTCGGTGTACAGGGTGTAGCGGTAGCGCCGCCACTGGGCCGAAAACTGGGCGTGCCAGTCATCGCTGACGGCGGCTGAGCCGCGAATCACAATGTCGTCGGGCAGACGATGGTTGAGAATGGCTGCCCAGCGATAGGCCGGAATCAGCTTGGGAGCCACAAAGTGGGCCACTTGACCCGCTGCATGAACTCCCGTATCGGTACGCCCTGCGCCATGGAGGGTGACAGGTTGCTTAAGTACCGATTGCAGCACTTGCTCGATGTCGCCCTGAACGCTGCGATCGCAGCTTTGGCGTTGCCAGCCGTGGAAATGAGTGCCTTGGTACTGAACCACCAGCGCCACTCGCTGACCGTCCTGGCCTTGGCCCGACCGTTCTGCGACAATTTGCTCTCCGAGGCTGACTTCTGGCATAGATCGCTGGGCCTAAATCGCTTTTCCTCTTGCGAGGAAGCGCAACTGGGGCCTGGGGGTTACACCAACTCGATAATCGCCATATCGGCATTATCGCCCCGACGGCTAACCGTGCGGACGACGCGGGTGTAGCCACCATTGCGAGTGCCATAGCGCTCAGCGGCTTGATCAAACAGGGCGTGAACCAACTGCTTGTCATAGATATAGCCGAGAGCCTGACGACGAGCCGCCAAAGACCCATCCTTCGCCAAGGTGATCATATGCTCAGCCTCAGCTCGCACAGCCTTAGCCCGAGTTTTGGTAGTGGTGATTTGGCCGTGGCGAATCAGCTCAGTAGTCAAAGCCCGAAGGAGGGCTTTGCGCTGATCGGCAGCTTTGCCAAGTTGGGGAATCCGACGACGATGACGCATGGTTCTGGGTTAAGTAGCAAACGGAACTTAGAGGGTCTAGCTAGCAGATCTTAAAATTTCTAGAAATCAAAAGAGTTCAATCAAGAAATCTAGCCAGACCACAGCAGCAGACAGAAAAAAACCGAAGCGCTGAGCTTCGGCAACATTCCCTCGGCTCAGCCGAGGGACGCCCCAGCTCCCTAGGGAGCCTTAGACGGTTTTTCGAGCGGCAGGGTGATCCCGAGGCGCACTTGCAGCGCTTCAATCACTTCTTCCGCCGACTTCTGACCGAAGTTTTTAATCTCCAGCAAGTCTTCCTGGCTATAGTCAAGGAGGTCAGACACCGAATTGATTTGGGCTCGCTTCAGGCAGTTGTAAGCCCGCACTGAGAGCTGGAGTTCCTCAATCGGAATCTGATTGCTGGGATCAGCATCTGGAGCCGCTTCATCCGGGGAATGCTGGAAGTTAATGTCCTTTAAGGGCATGAACAAATCCACCAACACCGCCGCCGCTTCGCTCATGGCTTCCTGGGGCAGAACGCTGCCGTTTGTCCAGATTTCCATCACCAGGCGGTCTTTTTCTAGGGAACCCCCCAGCATCGCATCCTCGACGCTGTAGTTCACCTTCCGCACCGGCATGAACACGGCATCAATTTGCATGAAGTCCAGGGCCATCGAATCATCGCGGCTGCGGTCAATTGCCCGGTAGCCCCGCCCCTTCTCAATCCGGAACTCCATTTCTAGGGTGTGACCTGCCGAAACGCTAGCTACATACTGGTCGGGGTTGACCAATTCCACTTCCGACGGCAAATCAAAATGTCCAGCGGTTACGGTCGCAGGCCCCTGCACCAACAGCCGACCAATTTGAGGTTGGTTGGCATAGCTGCGTAGCACCACTTCCTTCATGTTTAGCAGAATGTCTAGGACATCCTCCCGCACCCCGGGAATGGTAGCAAATTCATGGGTGGCCCCAGCAATTCGCACTGCGGTAATTGCCGAGCCTTCGAGGTTAGACAACAATACGCGCCTTAGAGCGTTGCCAATGGTGCTGCCCTGGCTTCGCTCTAGGGGCTCTAGGACGAACCGGCTGTAATGCCGCTGATCGTCATCTACCGTAGATTCAATACACTCAACCTGAAACTGTGCCACAGCGTGACCTCCCTGTCTGTTTCCAGCCGATTGGCTGATGTCATCTCTCCGGACATCGGGGCAAGGCGACATCACCTGCCTCACCCCGTTACGCCTAATTACTCGGCCTAATCCCTTGACCAATCAAGCAATCGACCTACACGCGGCGACGCTTGGGCGGACGGCAACCGTTGTGGGGAATTGGCGTTACATCGCGAATCAGGGTGATTTCTAAGCCAGATCCCTGCAACGCTCGGATTGCGGTTTCCCGACCTGACCCAGGGCCGCTGACCATGACTTCAATCTGGCGCATACCTTGATCCATCGCGCGACGGGCAGCCCCATCAGCGGCGGTTTGGGCGGCAAAGGGGGTGCCTTTTTTTGCCCCTTTGAATCCACTGGAGCCCGCAGAGGCCCAGGAGATGGTTTCACCGTTTAGATCGGTGATGGTAATGATGGTGTTGTTGAACGTGGATTGGATGTGAGCCACGCCACTGGGCACATTTTTCTTTTGCTTACGGGAGCCGATTTTCTTGGTAGGTTTTGGCATAGTTAGGAGATGATTCAGGCAATTGTATTCAGGCTGGAGTGGAGACGACCCAACAGCTACGGATAGACCCAGCAGATCGACCCCGAAACGGAATGCCCAATCAAGCAGCACTCAACCGGGCAGACGATGACGTTAAATCTTGGCAGACGTTAAATCGTGAAAATAAAAGCGTGAAGAAGTCAATTACTTCTTACCGGCTTTCTTCTTGCCTGCAACGGTGCGGCGAACGCCCCGACGAGTCCGGGCATTGGTGCGAGTCCGCTGACCACGAACTGGTAAGCCAGCCCGGTGGCGGCGACCGCGATAGGCTCCGATGTCCATCAATCGCTTGACGTTCATGCTTTCCCAGCGGCGCAAGTCTCCTTCGATTTGGTAGTCGTTCTCGACTACTTCACGCAGCTTGGCCACATCGCTGTCGCTGAGATCGCGCACGCGAATGTCGGGGCTCACCCCGGTTT
>PXDR01000138.1 GCA_003566335.1 Cyanobacteria bacterium T3Sed10_344R1 | reverse complement strand
GCGGCATCAGCCTCAGTCGCCGCCCCTTGACCCACAGCCCGCTGACCGAAGACCATGGCCCGGTGCAATCCCTGGGGCGCAATCGACTCCAGCAATGGCCCCACCACATCCATCACCTGGTGCTGGCTGAGCGACTCTTCGGTAGCAGCAGGAGCAGTGCAGACTAAATGGAGCGTGGTGTCTTTGGTCTCAGCCGCAACGGTGATGCCCTGATCTCTCAAGACATAGGTCAACAGACGTTCTAGGGCCGGAACATCACCCCACCGGCTCCACTCCCGCAGCATTTCCTCGGGCGGGGTCAGGTCAACCCGCAGCGTCCAGTCGGGGTCAGACTCCCCCTTCACCTGAATCACCAGGGCGGCATCCCGATACTGGGTCAGATTCAGCTCCCGCAACCGCTGGGCGGTGGGCTCGGCAATTTGCAGCGGGTCAGGGCTGTAGGCCGCTTCACACAAAATCCACAGCCGCGACCGACTGCTGCCGGGTTTGGGGTCAGCGGTGACGGCGGTGGGCAAACGGTTGTGCTGACCCGGAAAGGCGCGCACACTCACCCAGACCCCTACATCTAGGCTGCTGAGCAGTTCGCTCAGGTAGCGGGCAATTGCCTCAGGCTTGCCTTTGCGGGCCAAGCTCAGGTTTGACACCACAATAGCCGAGCTGATTTCCTCAGGGAGACCTGCGGTGGCTGAGGGGGGAGCGACTGCCGTCGAGTCACCCAGGAGCTGGTGCAGTAAGGCAACCGCCTCTTCATCGTCGGGATGCTTCAGCACCAGCTGGGCCAAATGCCGCTCTAGCCGATCCAAATACAGTGGGGCCGTCCACTCAGGCTGCCGCTCTCCAGCCACCCGGCTGTAGACAAAAAATTGATAAATCTGAGGAAAATCCTGAGCCAGTCGGGTCTTCAGTTCCGGCTCTAGCAGCGCCTTGACCAGAGACAGCAAAATGCGATCGCTGCTCAGGGAGCGAGCAGACTGGCACAGCACATGCAGAATGTTCCCCCGCAGCTTGATTTGTAAATCAATCGGGTTTTGTCCGTCTGGTGACACCACAGCCTGAGCCAGGGAAGGCATCAGGGTTGACGGCGCGACTTCTGTAGGAGAGGAGGGTGGCTTGCCGAGCATAGCGCCAGGAAGTTTAGGAAACTGAGGATTTCATTCAAGCAAATAGTCAGGCACAGACTGAAAGCGAGCAGACATCGGAACGAGATATCCCAAGAAAACGGTAATGCCTCAAAGGGATACCATACTTATCGCCATTTTAAACAAGGTTTTTTGAGCCAGCTGTAAGTTCTCCTGCACTATCCATCCTTGAGGAGATCCCCAGAAGATCCCCCTAACGCCCCTTCGTCCAGACTAGAGCTAGACCCGGCCAAGCTGCTGTTCAGGCTCTGTTACTCCAGCCAACCTTGAAGGACAGCCGATATGATGGAAGGGCGGTGCTGAACGCTGCGCCTGAACGCCGTGCCTAGACACCAAGAGCTTATTTTGTTGAGGCTTCCATGACGTTTTCTAAGCAAACTCCAAACTCAGCGCCTGCTGTTCCTGTAGCCACCCCTACCGGAACCACCCATCAGGCCCATCAAACTAGCAGTTGGTCTAGCAAACTGCTCTTAAGTTGCGCCACCATTCCTGCGATCGCAGGCTTGATCAGCTGGCGTGCCCTGGGTGAACTAGGCCAGCAAGTGGGCCTTGCCAGCGAAGAACTCTTCCGGGGCGATCGCCTGCCTAACTTACCCCTAACCCCTCCAGGGAATTCTCATCCAGCGAATTCTCACACTGAAGCTTCGGACTAAATGCTGGCGGCGTTATGCGGGTGTTGACCTGAGATCTTGGCCTGGTATCACCGTCTGACAGCGAGAATGGGAGATTTCTTAGCCAGACAAAGCAGCACCTGTATTGAATTAAGCCAAAGAAGCTGGGTCTAAGCCGCAGAAACCGCCTAAAATTTGCAGTGTTGCTTGTATCCTAGGCTTTCATGAGTTCTACGCTCCATTCTCCCGACGATACCCCGGTTAGATCGGCGACGAGTCAGGTCGTGGCTGAAGTGCCTACTGCACCTGCCTACGACTTATTTTTGCGCCATCGGCTCAGGGTGGTGGAGGACATTTGGGAGATGGTGCTACAGCAGGAGTGTGGCCAAGAATTGGTCAACTTGCTGCAACAACTGCGCCAAGTCTGCGCTCCCGATGGACAAGCGACCCCAATTTTGCCCGAGAGCGTGCTGGCAGTCGTCGAAAAACTCGACCTAAATGACGCCATTCGCGCCGCCCGAGCCTTTGCCCTTTATTTTCAGCTGATCAACATTGTTGAGCAGCACTATGAACAACGGGGTCAGCAGCGCCAGTACCGCGCGGCCTACGAGACTGCCGAAGTTGCCCACAATAGCCCAGGGTATTATTCCTCCGAGTCAGCGGGGAATCTCCCCCAAGCAGACAACGGCCCAAGCGAAGAAGGTGACGAAAATCGCACCTTTCAAGCTGGCCTGCTAGAAAAGAGCCTGCAAGACTCCGAATCAGGACAACGGGATCCCAGTTCGTTCCACTGGCTGTTCCCTACCCTCAAGCGCTTAAACGTACCGCCCCAGCTAATTCAAAACCTGATTAACGATTTAGATGTTCGGCTGGTATTTACCGCCCACCCCACCGAAATCGTTCGCCACACCATTCGCGACAAACAGCGGCGCATCGCCGACGTCCTGCGCCAGCTTGACCTGGCAGATGAAACCGCCCAAGCTCTGGGGCTAGTCACGTCTTGGGACATCGAAAACCTGCGCGGTCAACTGACCGAAGAGATTCGCCTGTGGTGGCGCACCGATGAACTACACCAGTTCAAGCCTTCAGTACTCGATGAAGTGGACTATACCCTCCACTACTTCGACGTGGTGCTATTTGACACCATTCCCCAGCTCTATCAGCGATTTAACCGCGCCCTGCAGGCAACCTTTCCTCACCTCAAGCCCCCCAGCTACGACTTCTGTCGATTTGGCTCTTGGGTCGGGGCAGATCGAGACGGCAACCCCTCCGTCACCCCCCAAATCACCTGGAAGACCGCCTGTTACCAGCGCAACTTAGTGCTGAGCAAGTACATCGCTTCGGTGCGAAATCTGACGGAACTGCTGAGCCTCTCCCTGCACTGGAGCGAGGTGTTGCCAGAGCTATTGGAATCCCTAGAGCAAGACCAAGTAAAGCTGCCCGAGGTCTATGACCGGCTAGCGATTCGCTACCGTCAGGAACCCTACCGCCTGAAGATGGCCTATATCCAGGAGCGGCTAGAAAATACCCGCGATCGCAGCCAAAAGCTGTACAACGGCGAAATTCTGCAAGAAGAAGACCTAGCCGCCAACGTCAATCCTTTCTACCGCTACGGCACCGACTTCCTGGATGAACTGCGGTTGATCCAAAGCAACCTAAAGGAAACTGGCCTCACCTGCCAGGATCTCGACAACCTGATTTGCCAGGTCGAGATTTACGGCTTCAATCTGGCCCAGCTTGACTTCCGCCAAGAGAGTTCCCGTCATTCCGACACGATTGACGAAGTCGTCAGCTACCTGCAACTGCTGCCCAAGTCCTATAACGACCTGAGCGAAGCCGAAAAAGTCGAGTGGCTAGTCGCAGAACTCAAAACCCGGCGACCGCTGATTCCAGGCGAACTCCCCTTCTCTGACAAAGCTCGCGAAACCATCGAAACTTTCCGCATGGTGCGGAAGCTGCACCAAGAGTTTGGCCCAGAGATTTGCCACAGCTACGTGATTAGCATGAGCCATCACGTCAGCGACCTCTTAGAAGTGCTGCTGCTGGCGAAGGAA
Source organism: Cyanobacteria bacterium T3Sed10_344R1 (assembly GCA_003566335.1). Taxonomy (GTDB): domain Bacteria; phylum Cyanobacteriota; class Cyanobacteriia; order Phormidesmidales; family Phormidesmidaceae; genus PXDR01. Next base: position 142 of record PXDR01000138.1, on the reverse strand, counting down.
GCTGGATTATACGACCCGGCCACCGGCATCAGTGCGATTCAGGCCGTGCCCCTGTTTGAAACCGTTGAGGATATGCAGCGGGCTCCGTCCGTCATGCATGCCCTGTTTAGCCTGCCGTTGTACCTCACCACCCTGCGAGGGG
>PXDR01000376.1 GCA_003566335.1 Cyanobacteria bacterium T3Sed10_344R1 | reverse complement strand
CCAACAACACCCGCCATGCGTCTTAGTGCAGCCCTCCGCCGTGTAGCAGCAGGTCTGATCGCCGTCGTCCTGTTGCTCTCTGCATGCAGCAGCCCTGAAGTGTCTCTGAATGGAGACAGTCCCTATGGATCTAAAACTGCCAGTCGAGATGGCATTGGCAAAGTCTATCTCGGGCGGGAAATTGCCCAGGTGATGGGCCATCAGGGAGCCTACTGGCTAGAGCGATCCAGTCGCCGGATTGAAGAACGCCCCGATCAGGCGATTGATTTGCTTAACCTGCCGCCCGATGCCGTGGTGGCTGATATTGGCGCAGGCACCGGATATTTCAGCTTTCGCATAGCTCCGCGCCTGTCCCAGGGGGAAGTCCTGGCGGTGGATCTACAGCCGGAAATGCTGGCTTTAATGAACCAGGTGATTGAAGCGGAGACTGTGGAGAATGTCACCCTGGTACGGGGGGCAGAAGATGATCCCCATTTACCGCCTGAGACCGTTGATCTGGCCCTGATGGTGGATGCCTATCATGAGTTTGCCTACCCTTATGAAATGATGCAGGGCATTGTCCAGGGGCTAAAGCCTGGGGGACAGGTGGTGCTAGCAGAATATCGGGCGGAGAATCCGCTGATTCAAATTAAGCGCCTGCACAAGATGAGCCAGCGCCAGGTGAAGCGAGAAATGGCGGCAGTGGGCCTAAAGTGGCAAAAAACTGACGAAACCCTACCCCAACAGCACTTAATGTTTTTCCAAAAGCCTGGGACTGCCGACGCTTCCAGCGCAACCACTGTCAGCAAAGATGGGAGAATAAACAACGGAGCTTGAAGGAATGGGAAGAATGCTGAAAAGAATTGCTGTAGTCCTCACCCTAGTGTTGGCCCTGGGACTGCAAAGCTGTGTGTCAGACACGGCAGCCCTGAGCACCTACGCCGACGATTATGAAGGCTATAGCTTCCGTTATCCCACGGGCTGGGTTGAGGTAGCGGTCTCCAATGGCCCGGATGTGGTGTTCCACGACATCATCAACGAAACCGAAAATATCAGCGTGGTGATTAGCCCGGTCTCCGATGGGCAAACCCTGCAAGACTTGGGCACGCCAACCGAAGTGGGCTACAAGCTTTCCAAAAGCATCAACGCCATGGCTGAAGACAACCGGGATGTGGAGTTGCTGAGCGCCCAGGGGTTCGATGTTGAGGACAAAACTTACTACATTCTGGAGTACCGGGCGGATTTAGCCTCGGGGCTACGCCACAACTTAGCTAGCGTGATTGTGCGGCGCGGTCAGTTATTTACCTTCAATGCCTCTACGGAAGAAAGCCGCTGGGAAAAGATGAAAAATACCCTGAAGCAGTCGGTGGCGTCTTTCTCAGTTTATTAGCCTGAAATCAATCTAAAACGCGGCTAATCTTTCTCGGTCTACCCCTCACCTAAGTCCTATGACTCGCCCCCAGTTTGTGCTGGCTTCAGCATCGCCAGCCCGGCGACAGCTGTTGACCCAGGCCGGGATTCAACCCTACGTGTCCCCGAGCAAGTTTGACGAAGACCAAATTCAGCTGAGCGATCCAGTGGCGTTGGTGGCTGCTTTGGCAGAAGCAAAGGCGACAGCTGTAGCGCCTCTATTTCAAAATGGGCTAGGGCTGGGCTGTGATTCGGTGCTGGCGTTTGATGGCATGATCTACGGCAAGCCCCAAGACCGAGAAGATGCGATCGCACGCTGGCAGAAAATGCGTGGACAGGTAGGCGAACTCCACACCGGCCATGCCTTAATTTCTCCACAGCCTAATCGTCGTACCTTGGTCCGTTGCCAGGTCACGCGGGTGTTTTTTGGGGCGGTCAGCGATAGTCAAATTGAGGACTATGTGAATTCTGGGGAACCGCTGAACTGTGCGGGCGCATTTGCCACAGAGGGCAAGGGCAGTTTGTTTGTGGACAAAATTGAGGGCTGCCACACCAATGTGGTGGGTTTGAGTATGCCTCTGCTACGGCAAATGATGGATGAGTTGGGCTACAGCGCCACCCGCTTTTGGCAATAGCAGCCAGTTCGCTCCTGGATAGTGAAGCAAGATTTTCAACCCTGTTCAACTTTCGGAATCAGGAGAGGCTGGGGACGCTACAGCTGCAGAATTGGCTTGGGATTGCGCTTCGGGTATAGCTGGGTCTGAGGTTCGAGGTGCCGCTGGCTCAGGGACTGGCGCAGCAGTCGGCAGATCGGTCGGGAAATCAGGCGACGTAATATCTTCTAAGTTGCCACCCAAATCGGCCCCAAAGTCAGTCAACTCAACCGGAGTTTCCGTGGATTCGGTTGGCGCTCCCGGGGAAGAAAAAGCCAGTTGCCCTTGACTGAGGCTGATGGCGACAACTAGCACCAGGCAGGCGACAAAGGTGACGCCCAAAATAAATAGGGCAAACAGTTCTCCAGCCGAAAGGGGGCGATCAGTGGCGTCAATATAGGCATTGGCGCTACGAGGCATGGCACTGTTGCGCGGACGATTTAGGTTCGGGGCAGGCTGCATGACCGCGATGGTGCTGTAGCCGATTTTGTGGTTGTAGGCTTGGCGGCTTTCGGGGCTGCTGAGGGTGGCATAGGCTTCGTTGAGCGCCTGGAACTTGCGAGTTGCGATCGCAGCGGGTAGCGCCGTTGTATCGGGATGGTAAAGCTTACTGAGGTCTCGATAGGCACGACGAATATCCTGCACCGACGCGTTCGGCTGCAGGCCCAGCAGTTGATAGTAAGTGGTGCTAAAAGCGTCTGACTCCGCCATGCTGTTTGGGATAAGGTCGCGTTTCGGCTAGTTCGGGGTTAGCTCTGGGAAGCTAGGGCGCTGGCTCGGGTGAGGCGAATTTGGGCCAAGGCAAAGACCACTGGGACAACGCGGCCATAGTTGGTTGCGATCGCCCGCCAGCCCAAATCTGCTAAGAACCAAGTCCATAGGGCTGGGCCTAAAAAGGCAAACGCCCCGCGCACGGCCCCATAGCGAGCCGCATTCAACGCCATGCCCCGGGAGGCCATATGCACCGCCGCCCGCTGCTGAATTTGCCGAGCCGCTATGGCTGCGCCCCCCCGAGCCAAAGACTGACGGGCTACCTGATAGGTCGCGAACTGAATCGCAAACTGATGGGCAATGTGGTTGAGCAGCCAAGGCCGCAGCACTGAGCTAACGGCTAGGGCACTGCCGCCCTTAAGAATTAAGCTGAGGGGATCCCGCTGTAGTTCCAGGGGCAGTTGGCCGAATTGTGGCTGGTCGTGGATAGACTGGTGCACCTGACGCTGGAGCTGCTGCTGTTGGGCTGCGGGCAGTTTTTGCCAGGATTGCTCTAGCAGATGCAGAAACACCTCGGCCTCTAGGTCAGCAGTGGATAAATCCGCCGGACAGGGCAGCTTTAGATAGCGACAGACCTGGGTCAACGCCTGCCGATAGGACAGCTGACCATCCTGTCGCCGCAGGACGGCAACCCCATCCGCCGCCAAGAATCGAAATCGGGTTTCAATCGCCGTCACCTGATCGGCCCGGCTCAGGCTTTGCACCGCCAGGGCATCCTGCTTGGACAAATAGTCGAGGGGGTTGAACTTAGGCCGAAACAGCATGTCCGCTAAGGCGTGCAGTTCTTCATCTGTGGCCAGTTCCAGGGCAGTTCTTAATTCATCCACAGGGCAACAGGCCAAGTCTGGGCCAGGGCAAAGGGCAGCAATCGGCTAATGCCCTTTATTCTACAAAAGGATTTACCAGACTCGACCCTGGGAAATCACCCGAAATAGCCAGAGGAAGCGCAGATGATGTGGGAAATAGCCGTAGTGGGAGCCGGGATGGCAGGGCTCACCTGTGCTCGACTGTTGCAGGCTGCCGGACGGCAGGTGGTGGTTTTGGATAAGTCTCGGGGCTTGGGGGGACGGCTGGCCACCCGGCGACTCTACGGCACTTGGGCGGATCACGGGGTGCGACGGCTCAAGCTGGATG
>PXDR01000432.1 GCA_003566335.1 Cyanobacteria bacterium T3Sed10_344R1 | reverse complement strand
GATAACCTTAAGTGAAGAACTATCTACTGATGTGCAAGCCATTCAGCACCAGCTCATCACGCTCACCCCGCTGCAGTACAACCTGACGGCTGGGCAGAGTTTAGCGGTGCTGCACCAATGGCAACAAAGCCACGCTGATTTAGACGCCCCGCTGATTTAGACACATCAGTTCGAGATACACCAAAGGCATCAGTTTCAGATACCTTAGTGAAGATAGACAGTGAAGGCAGAAGTTAAGACAGATCATCTACCCTAAGCAAATGCCTTAGCTGAGTTTGACCCGTCTCAGAGGCGGTTTGAAAAGGGCGTCCGCTAGTCATCTAGCGCACGATTACTCGGAAAATCTCTGAGTTTCTGACCTAGATTAGCGGCCTATGGGGTGTTTGAGGATACCCGACAGGTACTTTTAAAACAGCCTCTCAGAAAACTTAACCGGGAATTTGCCCAAACCTTTGTAAAGTTTGTTGTTAGCCTGCAGTGGTCAGTATATTCTTGGCAAAATGCCCTTAAAAGATACTTCCTCCGGGATATTCACTAGAATTAAGCTGTGGATCCTCGGGAATTTAGTTATCAAGTTCAAAACGGGAAAAATGAGTGGGTCACGGCAATTGTGCGGGTCACGGCAATTTCTTGGGGTGGCCAATCTGGGTGACATTGATCCACAGGCTCCAATCCAGTCGGCGGAAGTAGCTCATGTCTGACGTTGAGAATCAGTTCACAGTCAAGTTTTGGGGGGTGAGGGGCAGTATTTCTTGCCCTGGCCCCCATACGGTGCGCTATGGGGGCAATACGTCTTGCCTAGAGGTCTGCGTCGGTGGAGAACGGCTCATCTTTGACGGCGGTACGGGGCTGCGAGAATTGGGCCAAACCCTGCTGGCAGAGATGCCCTTGGACATCAATATGTTCTTTACCCATTCCCACTGGGATCACATTCAAGGCTTCCCGTTTTTCGTGCCGGCTTTCATTAAGGGCAATCGCTTCAATATTTACGGTGCGATCGCACCCAATGGCTCCACGATTGAACAGCGTCTGAATGATCAGATGCTCCATCCCAACTTCCCGGTGCCGCTGCAAATTATGGGGGCCGACCTCAAGTTTTGCGATCTAGAAATTGGCGAAGTGGTGCGGGTAGGCGAGGTTGAAGTCCAAAATGCCCTGCTGAACCACCCCGGAGAAGCCGTGGGCTATCGGGTCAACTGGCGTGGTCATTCGGTGGCTTATATCAGCGATACGGAGCACTTTCCCGATCGCCTTGACGAGAATGTGCTGTGGTTGGCAAAAGATGCAGAGGTGATGGTCTATGACGCCACCTACACCGACGCTGAATATCACCATGAGCGCACTAGCAAGGTGGGCTGGGGGCATTCCACTTGGCAAGAGGCGGTCAAGGTTGCCAAAGCCGCCAACGTCAAGCGGCTGGTGATCTTCCACCACGATCCGCTCCATGATGATGCATTCATGGATGAGGTGGCCAAAAATACGGCGGCAGTATTCCCCAACAGCGTGGTCGCCCAGGAGGGCATGGTGCTGGATGTGGTTGCGATCGCAAAACAGCAACCCGTCAAAGCTTAAGCCCCGACTGGGATGCGCCCAGTAGAGTCCTGGCGCGATCTCCCGCCGCTATATGTCAAAATGTAAAGCGTGTGGGTCACCTCTTCATTGGAAACAGCTAGAACTCCAACGGCAATTGCCTTGGGGAACTTCGATGGTGTCCACAACGGTCACCGTCAGGTGATTGAGCCGATTATTCCCCATGCGTTACCGGCTTTGCAGGTTCCTGCCGCACCGTTGATGAGTGAGTCAGCGCTGCTGACGGTGGCAGGCTACAGCGCGGTACCGCCCCATCTACCGCCCTTGCCTGACTTGGAACCAGCCAGAGGGTCAGAAGCCGTGGCCACTGTGGTCACCTTTTTTCCCCATCCGCGAGAATTCTTCTCCGGGCAGCGGCAGCCCCTGCTGTCTCCCATTGCCGAAAAAGCGCTGGTGTTGAAGCAAGCCGGAATCCAGCAATTGGTGCTGCTGCCGTTTAATCCGGTGCTCGCCCAGCTTAGCCCCGAAGCCTTTGTTGAGCAGGTGCTGGTGCATCGTCTACAGCCCCAGCGGATTAGCGTTGGGGTGGATTTTCGCTTTGGTCATCGCCGGGAAGGGACGGCGGCAGATCTCGCTGCGATCGCAGCCCATCACGACATCCCCGTGACCATCGTTCCCCTGCGCTACGACCGGGGGGAACGGGTCAGCAGTTCCCGTATCCGCCACGCCCTAAGCCAAGGGGACTTAGCCACCGCCCAGCGGCTGTTGGGTCGGCCCTACTGCCTCACGGGACGGGTGGTGAAAGGCGAGCAAGTAGGCCGTACCATTGGTTTTCCGACGGCGAACTTAAAGCTGCCCAGCGATAAATTTGTCCCCTGTCAGGGGGTCTATAGCGTTCAAGTTCACGGCGTTAGCGATTTACCCCAGCCGGGTGTTCTCAACATCGGCACCCGGCCCACGGTCAATGGTCGTCAGCAAACCATAGAAGTTCACTTGCTGAACTGGTCTGGCAATTTGTATGGTCAAACCCTGACCCTTAGCCTGTCTCACTTCTTGCGGCCTGAGCAAAAGTTTGACTCGCTTGACCAGCTCAAGCAGCAAATTCAGGCCGACTGTGAAGCCGCCCAAGCCCTGCCCCTGTAGGAGTCGCTCGGGTTTGTCTGGAGGCACGCCCGAGGAAACCAGGACACTCACGCTAAATTCTGATCGATACCCCCCGGCACTGACGGGCAAGAAGACCTAGCCCCTCGGTTTGGCTGTGGAGAATCGGGGCTGTAGGATGCGGATAGGCGCTCACTGGCTGCTCACTGGCCGCTCACTGGCCGCTCACGAAAATCACGAAAACCTAAAGCTGCTGTCAATCCTCCCCCTTGATCCCTAGCGATCGGTCAAGGGAGAGGGCATCATAGGTCTAGTCCGGTGCTAACAGCTCTACTTACCCCCCACCCCCCATGCGAGATCGGCTCGAACAGCTTACCGACAACTTAAGTAAAACTATCGTCGGCAAAGCCGATGCCATTCGTCTGGTGATGGTGGCGTTGTTCTCGGGGGGCCATGCCCTGCTTGAAGACGTGCCGGGGGTGGGCAAGACCCTATTGGCAAAATCCTTGGCTAGCAGCATTGACGGTAAGTTTCAGCGCATTCAGTGCACCCCTGACCTGCTGCCCACAGACATTACCGGCACGAACATCTGGAACCCCAGCAGTGCCGAATTTCAATTCATGCCGGGGCCAGTCTTTGCCAATATTTTGCTGACGGATGAGATTAACCGGGCCACGCCCCGCACCCAGTCAGCCTTGCTAGAGGTGATGGAAGAGCGCCAGGTTACCCTCGACGGGATTTCTCGGCCAGTCCCCAGCCCATTTTTTGTAATCGCCACCCAAAACCCGATTGAGTACCAGGGCACCTTTCCGCTGCCAGAGGCCCAGATGGATCGCTTCGCTCTGTCTTTTAGTCTGGGCTATCCGGGGGAGGCCGACGAGCTGCAAATGCTGCAACGCCTCTCGACCCAGGTAGAACCCCAGAATTTAGAGCCCTGTTTGAGCTTGGCGGATATTCAATCCCTGCGCCAGCAATGCGCCCAGGTGACGGTGGAGCCGTCGATTCAGCAGTATATTCTGAATTTGGTGCGGGCAACGCGCAGTGATGCCGACACGACGCTGGGGGTGAGCCCTCGGGGTACGGTGTCCCTGTACCGGGCGAGTCAGGCGCTAGCTTTTATTGACGGACGAGACTATGTGCTGCCCGATGATGCTAAGTTCTTAGCCCCTTACGTGCTGGCTCACCGCTTGATTCCCACCGGGGGCAACAAAGGGGATGGGATTATCCGGCGGCTACTAGAGGTGGTGCCCGTGCCCTAGTGTTTCAGTGTTTTGGACAGGGAGTTAAGGATGGCTATGGGGCTTAGATCGGAAGAGCGT
>PXDR01000052.1 GCA_003566335.1 Cyanobacteria bacterium T3Sed10_344R1 | reverse complement strand
CCGTCAGGGGTGCTGGAGGTCAACGGGTTAAGCATTCAGACTCAGTTTTTGGCGGGTGCCCTCGATCAATATGGCATCGGGGTGCAGGTGCTGCGGGCTGGGCGCTATAAGTCGGCAGTTGAGCCGTTTATTTTGAATGAGTACAGTCCAGAAGAGCGGGAGCAAACGGAAGCTTTGCTCCAGGATTTATGGCAGGACTTCTTGGCGGTGGCTGGAGAAAATCGCGATCGCACTCCAGCTCAACTCCAAGCCCTAGCTGACAGTGGTGGCGTGCTGCTGGCTGAAGATGCGGTGGAAGCGGGGCTGGTGGATCAGACCGCTAGCTTTGATCAGGTTTTGAGTGAGCTTCAGGAGCTGACCGAAGAATCTGACGACAACAAGGACAGTTTTCGTCAGGTTGATTTAGCCGCCTATACCCGGGTTCAGGCCCGGCAAAATCAAGGGCGTAGTGATGGCAAGGTGGCAGTGGTCTACGCCAACGGCAGTATTCGCGGTGGCGACAGCACCACAGGGCGCATTGGGGCCGAGGGGTTGAGCACCCTGCTGCGAGAAATTCGGTTGGATGAGGATATTGATGCGGTGGTGCTGCGGATTAACAGTCCTGGCGGTGGTGCTGCTGCCTCAGAAGTGATCTCGGAAGCGGCAGCCCTATTGCGATCAGAAAAGCCGCTGATTGTGTCTATGGGCAACCTGGCGGCGTCGGGCGGCTATATGTTGGCGGCCCAGGGCGATCGCATTTTTGCCTCTGCCAACAGCCTGACCGGATCAATTGGCGTGTTTGGCCTGCTGGTGAACTTCGAGGAAATCGCCAACGATAACGGCATCACCTGGGACGGGGTAAAAACCGCTGAGTTTGCCGATATGGGCACCTCCTCTCGGCCCATGACGCCAGAAGAGCTGGCCCTGCAGCAACAGATCACTGACCGGCTGTACCAGCGGTTTTTGACGATTGTGGCTGAGTCTCGGGAGATGGAGACTACTGAAGTGGACAACGTCGCCCAGGGTCGGGTGTGGTCCGGTCGTCGAGCGGCAGAAGTGGGGTTGGTGGATGAAGTCGGGGGGCTCCAAGCTGCGATCGCAGCCGCTGGGGAGGCCGCTGACCTAGAAACTTGGCGGATTGAGGAATATCCTCGCCCTCGCACCCTCGAAGCCCAGATTGTCGAGACTATCTTTGGCGAAGTCTCCAGCCGTTTGCGGCCCGAGCCCACCCTGCCCGCAGAAATTCAGCAACTGCGCCAAGGGTTAGAAGAACTCAAAACCCTAGACGATCCTCGTCACATGTATATGCGACTGCCGTTTACTACTGAGTTTGATGAGTGAGCCTGACCTCTAACTATTGACCTCAGGCTCTCCATTCAGTCCCCAGTGGTAATCCACGGGAATATTGGCCCGGCGACAGCTTTCTTCGAGCTGCTTTTGCTGGGCTAGGGCTTTGCGCAGGGTCATGGTCAGATCATGCACCAGTTCCCGCTGGTGGGGATGTTGCTGGGCGGCAAACAGGGTCTTGCGCTCCAACAGTTGCAGCACCAGCTCGTAATGGATGTGGGAAGGTAAAGGCAGGGAAGCGGCGTCCTGATCCATCTGATCCATACGGGGGGGGAGGAGAGTGGGAAAGAGGCGGGGAATCGGGTTAGGGATACAGGGCTGCGATCGCAGCTTGGAGATCAGCCTGGCGCATCAAAGACTCGCCAATTAAGACCCCTTGTGCCCCGGCTTGATTGACCCGCTGTAGGTCGGCGGCGGTGAAGAGGCCCGATTCACTGATCACGGTGAGGTTGCGATCGCAAATCTCCTGCTCCCGCTCAGCCAGCAGGGTTTCTGTCGTGGCTAAGTCTGTTTTAAACGTACCCAAGTCGCGGTTGTTAATCCCGACCAGACGCACGCCAGGGATCGCTAACACCCGATCAAATTCTTCTAGGGAATGAACCTCCACCAGGGCCGTCATACCCAGGGCTTTAGCAATGCGAATAAAGTAACCCAGGTCTTCGTCCGACAGGATTGCCGCAATCAACAGTACCGCATCGGCCCCCTGAACCCGCGCCAGATACATCTGGTAGGGGTAGATCAAAAAGTCCTTGCACAGCAGGGGCAACTCGACTTGGGCGCGCACTTGGGCCAGCACTTCAAAGCTGCCCTGAAAGAACTTCTCATCCGTCAGCACAGATAGACAGGTGGCTCCACCCTCGGCATAAGCTTGGGCGATCGCAATCGGGTCAAAATCCGCCCGAATCACCCCCTTACTGGGGGATGCCTTCTTCACTTCGGCAATCAGGGCCGGGGAGCGGCTGGCCGAGGTTAAGGCTGCCAAGAAATCCCGAGGAGCCGGGGCAGTCAGCACCTGACGCTGGAGATCAGCTAAGGGCAGCCGCTGGCGCATTTGAGTGACTTCCGCCTCTTTATGCCAGACGATTTCTTCGAGAATATTGCGGGGGGCAGCCCCCGGCACGTTTACCTGATAGCGCAACTGTTGTACCGCCACAGCGGGGTTAGGGGGACGACGACGAATTTCCATTAAGCCTTTACCACCGCCCGCTTAAACGCTTCATCCAACACTTCTGACAGGGTGGGATGAGTATGAACACAGGTGGCTAGCGCCTCTACCGATTGGTTCTGGGCAATGGCATTCGCGGCTTCTTGAATCAAGTCCGCCGCATGAAGCCCAATAATGTGAACCCCCAGGATCTCGCCAGTGTCCTGACGATACACCACCTTGGCTAACCCCTCGGTTTCCCCTTCGGCCAACGCCTTAGAGTTGGCCTTGAAGTAAGAGCGCACGGCATCCACCGTAAACCCTTGGCTGGCCCCCAGTTCCTTCGCCGCAGGCTCAGTCAAGCCGACAAAGCTGACCTCTGGATGGGTAAAGGCCGCAGCCGGAATGCTGCGGTAGTTGACGGTGCGGGGGCGATCGCAAATATTTTCCACCGCCACCACCCCTTGAGCCGAAGCCGCGTGGGCCAACATCATCTTGCCCATGGCATCCCCAATCGCCCAAAGGTGGGGGATCGCTTCGCCATTGTCGCCAATCACCTTCAGGTGGTCGTCTGTGGGAATAAAGCCCCGTCGATCTAGGGTCAGGCCCACAGAGTCTAGTCCCAAATCCTTCGTAGCTGGAATCCGCCCCGTCGCCACCAGGCAGGCATCCACCTCCAACACTTCTTTGACTTCTTTCGTCTGGGGATCGGCCAGTTCAATCACCACGGGAGACCCTGGGGTGACCGTTTTAGCGATTAGCCCGGTACGGGTATCAATATCCCGAGGCCCGATCAACACCCGCTGGGCAATCTTGGCAATATCCGGGTCAAAGGTGGGCATCAACTGGGGCAAAGCTTCAATAATCGTCACCTCTGATCCCAGGGCCGTGTAAACATCGGAAAATTCTAGGCCGATGTAGCCGCTGCCAATAATCGCAATCCACTGGGGCAGCCAGTCTAGTTTGAGGGCATCATCACTGGTGAAGACCGTCTTACCGTCAATTTCGATCCCTGGGGGCACAAAGGGAACCGATCCCGGAGCTAGCATCACATCCCGGGCCGTCACGGTTTTGTCACCATCGGCCCCACTGACTACCACCTTTTGCGGCCCCGCCACGCGGCCCCAGCCCCGCAGGGTATCCACCCCGAGGCGAGTCAGGCTGTTGGTCAAATCCCCCTGGATTTTGCTGACCAAGTTTTTAGCGTGATCGGCAATGTCTTGGCGTTCAAAGGAAACGCCGCCCACCTGGATGCCCAGGGACTTGAGGTGATGGGCATCGCGCAGTTCTCGCACCCGACCGGCAGCCGCCAGCAGGGCTTTAGACGGAATGCAGCCCCGGTTAACGCAGGTGCCGCCCATGTCTCCGGCTTCCACGATGGCGGTCTTGAGGCCACATTTCACCGCATGGAGCGCCGCCCCGTGGCCTCCCACCCCGGCCCCAATAATCACCAAATCGTAATCGAATGCTTGACTCACAATTG
>PXDR01000040.1 GCA_003566335.1 Cyanobacteria bacterium T3Sed10_344R1 | reverse complement strand
GGCGGCCCTGCTGGTGCGGGTGGCCCGGCAAAGTCGGGAAGCGGAGGTGGTGCCTTTGGCCGTAGCGCGGCAGGCAGCGGTAGATCCGGCGGGGATGCGATCGCACGCTCGCCTACGTCCCTTGCCACCCCGCTCTTAGGTTGTCTTCGAGGATGTCTGCCTCCGCTGCCTCAGCCCACCCGATACAGTCTGCCCGATACAATGGAAACTGTCGGCATTTGTTGACCACTCACCCCCAGCAGCCGTTTTCCCGTGACAGTTTTTCGTGACAGCCCCCGTGAATGGACGTAACAATTGACCTGCTTCAGCGCCAGCTCTACGAGCTGAGCCAGTTTGCCAATGGCCTGGTCACCCAGTCTTTGAGCCAAGGATCTTGGCTGAGTTTAGGCATTATCGGCCTAGCGGGCCTGCTCACTAGCCTCACCCCCTGCATGTTGTCCATGCTGCCCATCACCATTGGCTACATGGGCAGCTATGACGCGCCCAACCGCTGGCAAGCGGCCTTGCAGTCCCTGTGGTTTGCCCTGGGCTTGGCCACCACCCTCGCTGGGTTAGGCTTGGCGGCAGCGACCCTGGGCCGGGTGTATGGTCAGGTCGGGTTTGGCCTGCCAATTATCGTCAGCGTGATTGCGATTTTGATGGGGCTGAATTTGCTCAATGCCCTGCCGCTAAGGCTGCCCAGTTTAGGCGGTGTGGAGGTGCAAAACTGGCCCGTGCCCCGCAGCCTCAAGTCCTATTTGCTGGGCCTGACCTTTGGCCTGATTGCCTCCCCGTGCAGCACGCCAGTTCTGGCAAGTTTGCTGGCCTGGATTTCCAGCACGGGAGACCCGCTGCGGGGCGGGGCGCTGCTGTTGGCCTACGGGGTGGGCTATGTGCTGCCCCTGGTGTTGGCCGGTACCTTTACCGCCACGGTCAAGCGGCTGTTGACCCTACGGCGCTGGTCAGGCTGGATTACCCCCACCAGCGGCGTGCTGCTGCTGGGGTTTGGCGTGTTTTCTCTGGCGACACGGCTGCTGCCGGTCTAAGGAGAGGTGGGGGAAACGCGGATTTCGGGGGCTGTTGATTTAGGAATTGGCCGGTTTAAGGTGTTGCTGCGGGTGTTTTATGGCTGCTGATTCTTCGGTGTTGACTCGGGTGCAAACGGCCCTACGCTACTACTGGCGGCGGGAACTACTGCCCCTGCTGGCAGACCTTCGGCTGGCGATCGCACTTTTACTGGCGATCGCAGTGTTCAGCATTGGCGGCACGGTAATTGAACAGGGTCAGTCCATCGGCTTTTATCAAGCCAACTACCCGGAGAATCCGGCCCTGTTTGGCTTTTTGACCTGGCGGGTGATTGGCTTTTTCGGCCTGGATCACGTGTATCGCACCTGGTGGTTTTTGGCCCTGCTGATGTTGTTTGGGGCGAGCCTAACCGCCTGTACCTTTACTCGACAGATTACCGCCCTGCGCTGGTTTTCCCGCACCTGGAACTTCTACAGCCAGCCCCGGCAGTTTAATAAGCTGGCCCTGAGCAGCGAGATTTGCGATCGCAGCCTCGACCAGCTCAAACCCTTACTGAACCAGCGGCGCTATCGGCTCTACGAAAAAGACAACATGGTCTATGCCCACAAGGGGCTTGTGGGGCGAATTGGGCCTATCGTCGTCCACGCCAGTATGCTGCTGATTTTAGTCGGGGCGATTATTGGAGCCATGACCGGCTTTATGGCCCAAGAGATGGTGCCCAGCGGCCAGACCTTCCAAATCCGCAATGTGTTTGAAGCCGGGCCTTGGGCTGCCAGCCAGCTGCCTCGGGACTGGTCAGTGCGGGTCAACCGCTTTTGGATTGACTACACCCCGGAAGGGGTGATCGACCAGTTTTACTCTGACCTGTCGGTGCTCAATGCCGATGGCGAAGAAGTGAAGCAAAAGACCATCCACGTCAACGAACCCCTGCGCTACCGCAACGTCACCCTGTATCAGGCCGACTGGTCAATTGCCGCAGTGCGGCTGCGGCTCAACAACAGCCCGGTTTTAGAACTGCCGATGGCTCCCCTAGAGAACGGTGGTCAGGGGCGGATCTGGGGCACCTGGGTGCCGACAAAACCAGATATGAGCCAGGGCGTTTCCCTAATTGCCAAAGACCTGCAAGGTACGCTGCTGATCTACGGTGACACGGGGCAGTTAATCTCCACGGTGCGGGCCGGTCGGTCAACGGATCTTGACGACAATCTCACCCTGTCTGTGACTGACCTAATCGGCAGTACCGGGTTACAAATCAAGGCCGATCCGGGCATTCCGGTGGTCTATCTCGGCTTTGGCCTGCTGATGCTGGGGGTGTTGATGAGCTATGTGTCCCACTCCCAGGTCTGGGCGCTAGAAACTGACGGCACGCTTTACCTAGGGGGCCGCACCAACCGGGCTCAGGTCAGCTTTGAGCGGGAAATGCTGGAGTTGCTGGATCAGATTGAGGCTGCACCCCAGCCTGAGGCGACGCCGGAGCTTTCGCAGGTGTAGGGCTGGATGCCCTGTTCTCCTAAGAGGGCTACGGTGTACATACCAGTCACTGCTGAATGCGAATGCCCTGAATTACCCCCTCTAACTCCCCCTTGGTAAGGGGGAGGACTAGAGTTTCCCCCCTTACCAAGGGGGGGTTAAGGGGGGGCTGCAAGAACTATAAGAACCTATCAGACCAACGTCTTTAGAGATGAGCTGCCATCTCACGATGCTCGATCTCAAACACGTGGGCATAGAGGTTGGCTAAGATTTGCTTGCCTTCCTGGGTGAGTTTGAGGTAGTCCGTGGCGGGTTCGATGTAGGGACGCACGGTTTTCCAGTAGAACTGGGGATAGTTGCGGCGCAGGTCTTCGGGGTGGCGGTAGCCGAGGCGCTGGTTAACGCCGGTTTCCTCAAACTCGAAGTATAGGGCCGGGATTTTTTGCAAATATCGAGGATCAGAGAGCTGGCCAATCAGGTTGGCCGCTCGCACTAGACCTGGCGCGTCATCGGTGACTTGGGAGTCGCCGGGCTGGGGTAGGGGAAAGCTGGTCAGCTCGATGTTGTCTTGAATTACGCTGGCCTGAATTAAGCTGTTGTTGCCAAAGCGTTCTTCTACAAATCGCTTGCCGCGATCGATGTGGTACGGGGTGAGGCTGGCGTCGGTGGAGCCTTCTGGTAGTTGGATCACCTCTTCGCCCCGCCCGGTGGCGTAGTAGCGCTGGATTGGGTCGTCATGGCGGCAGACGCCTTTGACGTAGCCGATGGCATGGCAGGCTAGAGAAATTACGAAGTGCAGCCAGTCTTCGCAGGTGATGCCCCCTTCCCGAATGTGCTTGCCCCGCAGGATTTGCTGGCCCACCAGGGTGACGTAAACCGTGTGCTCAACGTCGTGATAGAGGGCGTCGCTATTGGTGATGTTCTCTAGGCTCATGTTGCCGACCCAGGCAATGATGTCGGCGTAGTTGGGTTTATGGCCACCATAGGTAGAGGCGTAGCCCGACCGCAGGGCCTCAACAAAGGCGTCGATGATCAGATTGTTGGGATTGATCATGAGGGATGCAGGGATGCAGGAGTAACGGGCTAGGGGTGCGATCGCAAGGTTGGCTGTCCCTCTATTTTTATCAGTTAACCAGTTTTGCGGATCGCTGTTGAGCTGGATGTTGCTAAAAGTCGTCGTCGCGGTTGCCGCTGCGATCGCTGCCCCGGCGGAAAAATTTGCAGATGCCGCGCTGGGACTGGCGCACAAAGCCGCAGAGTTCTTGCACGAGGGGGCTGGGCAGTTCTTGCTCTAGCTTTGCGATCGCATCAGGGGTAGACAACCCGGAGAGATAAAGCAACCGCAGGGCTTGCTTCAGCTGCTGCCGCTCTGAGGGGCTAACACCTGCCCGACGCAGACCAATCACATTCAGGCCAATCAAGGTGTTGGAAGTGCTGCTGCGGGTAATACAAAACGGCGGCAGGTCTTTTTGAATCGCTG
>PXDR01000057.1 GCA_003566335.1 Cyanobacteria bacterium T3Sed10_344R1 | reverse complement strand
GAGAAACAAGTTGAAAATTTGGTTGTTCAGAATCTAGCGACATGGCAAGAAAAGGGGCTGGTTCCCAATATGGCGATCGAGCCAGGCTACAACACAGATCAGCCTATTCGTGAAAGAGGGTGGCAATATTGGCATCAGATGTTTACCCCTCGGGCACTTCTGACACTTTCTCTGATTCAAGAAAAAATGAATTCGTGTAGCTGGCCTTGTTTCCTGGACTCAGTTAACTACAGTTCTAAGTTGTGCCGATGGGAGACATCAAACAAAAGAACTGATAGTTCAGGCAAACAAACAGGAGGGGCTAGTGATAATTCTAAAGATGTTTTCAGTAACCAAGCTCTTAACACATTTTATAACTTTGCTCAGAGAGCATTCGGTATGTTGATTACTGAATTTAGATCTAACTATAAAAAATATGGAACTATTGATACTAAAAGTGACTTTATCCTCTGTCCAAAATCAGCGCATGAAACGTCTGATGAATGTGAACTTTGGGTCACTGATCCTCCATATGCTGACTCTGTAAATTACGAAGAGATAACTGAGTTTTTTATCTCATGGCTCCGTAAAGATCCCCCAGCACCCTTCGATAAATGGACATGGGATTCGCGCCGGGTGTTAGCCATCAAAGGCGATGGTGAAGACTTCCGCCGGGGCATGGTCGATGCCTACAGCGCCATGACTCACCACATGCCCGACAACGGCCTGCAATGCGTCATGTTCACCCACCAAGACACCGGGGTTTGGGCGGATATGGTGTCAATCTTTTGGGCCGCTGGTCTACAAGTTGTCAGCGCCTGGTACATCGCCACCGAAACCACCTCCGAACTCAAACAAGGCGGCTACGTCCAAGGCACCGTCACCCTGCTACTCCGCAAACGCCTCGATACCGCCGCCACCTTCAAACAACGCCTGCTCCCCCAAATCCGCAAAGAAGTCACTGCCCAAATCGAGGCGATGATGAACCTCAACGATGCCGCCCAGACCCACGGCGAAACCGTCTTCAACGACTCCGACCTGCAAATGGCAGGCTACGCCGCCGCCCTCAAAGTGCTGACTCGCTACACCGAAGTCGATGGCCGTGATGTCACCACCCTCGCCCTTCAGCCCCGGCAAAAAGGCCAGAAAACCGTCGTTGATGACATCGTGGAATACTCCTCAGAAGTCGCCAACAACCTGCTGATTCCCGATCGCCTCAAAGCCCTCAACCCCGATACCTGGAGCCAAATCACGGGCGTCGAGCGCTTCTATCTGCGTATGGCCGCTATCGAAAAAACTGGAGCCGCTAAACTCGACAACTACCAGAACTTCGCCAAAGCCTTCCACATCGACTACCAACCGCTGATGGCCTCCCTTAAACCCAACCAGGCCAAACTCAAAAGCGCCAAACAATTCAAGCCCCGCGAACTCACCAGCGGCGACCTAGCCAGCACCCTGCTCAGCGAACTACTGATGGCCATCCAAGAACTGCTGAACGACAAAGATCCCAAAGTCGTCCTGGGTCAGATCCGCACCAGCCTTGACGACACCTACTTCCAGAAACGCCAACACCTCATCGCCATGGCCCACTACCTCGCCGAGATGTGGGCCAGAGCGCGTCCCGAAGAGGCTCAGAAGGCGGAGATTATCGGCGATCGCATCCGCAACGAGGGCATGGGCGGCTAAACCAATATGGCAAAAGATTTATTCCATGAGTCCGTCAAAACAGCCTTGATCAAAGAAGGATGGACAATTACAAAGGATCCCCTGACTATCCGCATTGATCGGGTTAAATTAGAAATTGACTTAGCTGCGGAAAAGGTGTTTGCCGCAGAGCAAAACGGACGAAAAATTGCGGTGGAAGTCAAAGGATTCATTCAACCCTCAGCGATCAGTGATTTTCACACAGCGTTAGGTCAATTTCTTAACTACCGTCTCGCACTAGAGATGACCGAGCCCGATCGGGTGCTTTATCTCGCCGTTCCTGAAGACATCTCTAATAACTTCTTTCAAGAACGCTTTGTTCAAGCTGCGATCGCAAGTTATGCCTTAAAGCTCCTGGTTTACAACCCTAGCAAAGAGGAAATCACACTATGGAAACATTAGAAAAATATCGTGCAATCATCCGAGACCTGCTGCAAAGCCATCTCAGAAACGATGAGCCAGACATTGAGTGTCAAATTGTTTTCGACACAGAGAATGATCACTATCAGTTAGTCGAAGTGGGCTGGCAAGGGCTAAATCGAATCTATGCCTGCTACATTCACCTAGATATTAAACAGGGGAAAATCTGGATTCAGCAGAACATGACCGAGTCTGATCTAGGACAAGAACTTGTCGAGCGCGGGGTTCCGGCCTCAGATATCGTACTCGGGCTGCACCCCCCCTACAAACGCCCCTACACCCAATACAGCGTGGCATAACGCTATCCTCCTTGGCATGAATGAGTCATCGATCCAGCGTTTTTCTTCTCGCACCCATCGCCTAGACCAAACAGTCCTCACCAAATACCTCAAGCAGGCAAAACGCTACCACCGCATCGCTGGCTACTTCACCTCATCCCTGTTTGAGATTGCGGGAGAACAGCTCGATGGCATCGAAGACGTCCGCATCGTCTGTAACTCTGACGTGCGCTCCGAAGACATCAAAGTTGCCAAAATCCAAGAATCAAAGCTGCTGGGCCGCCTCAATAGCCTGCCAGTAGAGGCGGAATCCCTGCTCAACCGCCCCCGCTATGAGTTGCTCTATAACTTCTTGGGTCAACACCCCGACGCCATCCGAGTTGCCCCTGACGACTTCTGCGGGTTTGTTCACGGTAAAGCGGGCGTGATCGAACTGCACGATGGTCGCCGCATCGGGTTCATGGGCTCCATGAACGAGACCCGCGCAGGCTGGCAATCCCACTATGAGATCGTTTGGTCAGACGAAAGCCCGGAAGGGGTGGCCTGGATCCAGGCGGAATTTGAGGCGCTGTGGGCCAAAGCCGTCCCGCTGCCCAGAGCTGTTGTCCAAGAGGTGGGGCGTCGCGCCCATCGCGTAGAGATAGAGCTAGGGGAAGAATCTGAGCAGGATAACTTGGCTCCTGCTGCCCTAGTGGAGTCGCCCATGTACCAGGAAGGGCTCTCCCTCTCTCCCTGGCAGCGGGCCTTCGTCGCAGAATGCATGAAGCACCTGCGCTGGCATGGGGTGGTCAGGCTCTTATTAGCCGATGAAGTGGGCTTAGGCAAAACCCTGGCCCTGGCCACAGCAGCACTTACGCTCACCTTAGTCCACGAACAGGAGATTGCTCAGCAGGGGACACGAGCCCGCCGACGGCCCATCGTTATCTTTGCCCCAGCGCCGCTGACAGAGCAGTGGCAGGTCGAACTGCTGGACAAGCTGGGGCTACCCTGTGCCCGCTGGTCGTCTCGACAAAAAGTCTGGCTCGATCCAGAAGACCGGGCAATTTCCCCTGCCGGGGCCGAAAACGTGACCCGCTGTCCCCTGCGCATCGGCATTATCTCAACCGGGCTGATCGTTCAGCCGACCCGAGAGCGGGAACTCCTGAGCCAGCTCAATTTTGAAATCCTGATTCAAGATGAATCCCACAAGTCCCGCACCAAGCAGGGCATGGGCAAAGACGCCGGTGAACCCAATGCCCTTCTAAAGTTCATGTTGGGTGCAGCGGGTCGAGCTAAACACGTCCTGCTAGGAACCGCCACCCCCATGCAAACCCAGGTTGAAGACCTGTGGGATCAGCTCAAAATTCTGCACCAGGGCGAAGGGCGATTTGTTCTAGGGAATGAACTGAGTCCCTGGCATTACCCAGAACAGGTCGTCCCCGTAGTGATTGGCGAATCTCGGATTAACGATATTGAAGAAGCTTGGCGATATTTGCGATCGCCCTTGCCGCCCCTGGAATCTTCTACAGAAAACGACTTTCGCCGGGTCATTCACGAGATTCGCGGTGAGCTGGGTATGCGTCCCGCAGACTTTG
>PXDR01000035.1 GCA_003566335.1 Cyanobacteria bacterium T3Sed10_344R1 | reverse complement strand
GGGTAAGAGCGGTCGTAGGTTGTAATGTCGGCGTCGTGAAGTGCGATCGCATGGGCTTTGAGCGAAGCCAACCCTAGTCCCAGCCAAACGGCCCGTCCTTTGCCGCCATAGCGCAGCAGGTTTAACCCTCGATTCTCTAAGTTTTCGAGGATCTGAGTGATCCGAGGCCCGTTTTCCCACATGACTAAGGTGGGCTGAGGCAACGCCTCAAAGAAATCCACCGCTCGGGCATACTGTTCAACGGTGTCCGCGTACAGACAGATCACCACTGTGCTGACAAAGTCGCAGGTTTTTAGATGATTGCGAATTGTGGTCAGGGCCGGACGTTCGAGCTCTTCGTATAGAGACGGAATCAGCACCGCAGTGGGTGCGGCTTGACTGAGTTCAGTCAAGCGATGTTCTAAACGAGTTAGGTCACAGCCTAAATCGTGAATTGTGGTGATTAGCTCCTGCTTGTAATCCATAGCATGACCTCAAACTGCGTCTTGGCTTACAACGAACCAGCGAAATGGACTCGATAATCTCTCGATAATCTTTATAGCCATAACGGGTGTCGGAATCTGCAACTAAAACCACACTCTGATGAACGCTTATGCCTTGGCGGGGCTTATGCGGGGCTTATGCCAATGGCTAGGGCCAAGGTTGCGAACCGTTGCGCCAACGTTAACTCTGTTGAACAGTTGGCAAGATTTGTCAGACGGCCTGCCTATAATCCTTTTGAGCGGTTGCCAGAGAGGCCACTAGCCGCCCACTGCTAGAACCTGCGTCTATCGCCCCCTTTCTCTACCTCGTCAAGAATCCTGGCGCTAAAGCAGGGGCCAGAAGTCGTCATGCTTGCAATTTGCGGGCTGGTAGTTCGTGGGTTGGTAGAGGGAGAGGTCAGGTTTTAGACCCGGCTTTGGCGTTAGACCAGAGCGCAGCGGTGAACTTTTCCCCCTCAACTTCTGTGCAGTCGAGAGAAGGGACGGTCACGGAACGTCCTATGGGTAACTGCGCTGCTGTGGTTTTCAGTTTTGTTGTCTTCAGTCAGGAGCTGAATGGTTGTGCTTTATCTTCATCTATTTCCCTTGGCTCAAACGGTGCCTTCAACGCCGGAATGGTCGTTTAAGGTGGCGCTGATTATGATCACCTGCAATCTATTCATGATTGCGATCGGCAAGTATGCAATTCAGCAGCCTGGGGTTGGCCCGCAAATTCCGGTGAGTTTGCCAGGGTTGTTTGAAGGGTTTGGCGTGCCGGAACTGCTGGCAACCATGAGCTTTGGTCATGTGCTGGGGGCAGGGATGATTTTAGGCTTGGCCAATGCCGGATTGCTGTAGCGATCGCAGGTTGCAGCCGTCCTAACCCTGCTCTTCTGGGGGAGTGTGGGTATCCCCACCCTCCTCTGACCCTGCCTCAGATTGCGCCGAGTACCATAGAACAAAGGTTGGGTGGTTGATCTGGTTGATCTGTCAGAGGCGACCACCACGTTCACAGGAGTTCAAGCAATTATGCAGTCTAAATGGCGCGTAGGCAGTCTATTTGGCATTCCGCTGTTTGTCGATTCGTCTTGGTTTTTAATTTTGCTGCTGGTGACGTTTCTATACGGCAGCAATCCCAACTGGCAGACGGCCTGGGGCAGCGGCGGGGCTTGGCTAGCTGGGTTTGTGCTGGCGCTGCTGCTGTTTGTCTCAGTTTTGCTGCATGAGCTTGGTCATAGCTTGGCTGCCCTATCCCAGGGCATCTCAGTTAATTCCATCACCCTATTTCTATTTGGCGGCATTGCCTCCATTGATAAAGAGTCGAAGACGCCGGGAGCAGCTTTTCAGGTTGCGATCGCAGGCCCACTGGTCAGCTTGGGCATTTACCTCACCCTGTCGCTGCTCTTAGCAACGGGCACGGTCGCCGAAGTTCCCTACGCCATTCTCTACAACATTGCCCAGACCAACCTGGTGCTGGCCCTATTCAACTTGATTCCTGGGTTGCCCCTGGATGGGGGACAGGTGCTGAAGGCTGCCGTCTGGAAAATTACCGGCAAGCGCGTTCAGGGCGTCCGTTGGGCTGCTCGCAGCGGGCTGCTGTTAGGCTGGAGCGCCATTGTGCTTGGGGTGGTGGCTTACCTAAGTTCCCAGCGATTGGATCTACTGTGGATTGCCCTGCTGGGCTGGTTCGCCGTGCGGAATGCCAATGCCTACAATCGCGTGACGGACTTGCAAGAAGCGCTGTCTAGCCTCAAGGCTGAAGACGCTGCCGTTCGAGACTTCCGGGTGCTAGATGCCCGTATGAGCTTGCGCCAGTTTGCTGATGACTATGGCTTGGTCAGCAGCGTGATGAATGATGGCTCAGCTAGTGCCGAGCGGCCCACCGCCTACT
This sequence comes from Cyanobacteria bacterium T3Sed10_344R1, assembly GCA_003566335.1. Classification (GTDB taxonomy): domain Bacteria; phylum Cyanobacteriota; class Cyanobacteriia; order Phormidesmidales; family Phormidesmidaceae; genus PXDR01. The sequence goes on along the minus strand of PXDR01000035.1, from coordinate 1,604 downwards.
TTGCCGCCTCTGATGGTCGCTATCGTGGCGAAGTGGCGCTGCGGGACTTACAAACGATTGAGCGCAGCACCTGGGAAAGCCGCGACCTCCACAGCATTGCCCGCCCCTTAACCGAGATTCCCACCGTCAAGGAGTCTGACCCGTTGACAACGGTGATTGAGTCCCTAGAGGCGCAACAGTTGGGCCATATTACGGTTCTCACCCCCGCTGACGCTGTCGCTGGGACGATTGACCGAGGCGACATTGTGCGCGCCCTGGCTCAGAAGATGAATTTGCCAGTCTCTGAAGCCTTGATTGAACGGATTAAGGCCAGTGGAGCCTATCCGTCAGAGCTGCAGTTGGCTGCGATCGCAAAAGCCGCTACTGAATAACCCAGCCCTACAGTGCTCTACCTAGCCCCCGCCTGATTTGAGGCAGGGTTGGGAGGCACTAGGTTCAAGCCCTCAGCCGCCGCTACAGCGGCCAGTTCTGCCGCAGACAGGGGTTCCACGACAAGCTCAGCCCCCAACTGTTCAGCGGCGGCGGTGCTGAGGGCTTTCATGATTTCCTGATGCAGATCTGTTGTCCCTAGCTGAGTCAACTGGGACGGTAGCTGGGGAGAGCGTAGCGGTTGGCCAAAGACCTGTTGGTATAGCGCCGCATCTGGCCGGAGCCGCATAGAGCCATGCTGGAGGACGGTGCGATCGCACCAAAGCTGAGCGCTGCCCACCAGTTTTTCTCCAGTGGGCGTCAGCAAGTCGGCAGCAGTTGCCGTCTCGAAGCAGTTGGGACTGTCCTGTCGCCGCGACGGCTGTTGTCCGTAACTGAGCTCTAAGCCAAGACTGCGCCAGCCCTGCACCAAAAACTGACAAAGGTAGCGATAGGCTGCTCGCCGATTCGCCGAGCCCAGCCCAGAAGTCACCAGGCTATAGGTTAAATCTCCCCGGTGGAGGACTGCCCGCCCCCCCGTCGGTCGCCGCACCAACTCCACCGTCTGACCTGCCCAGGCTAGATCTTCCCAGGCAGCAGGCCAGCGCCGCTGATGATAGCCGAGGGAAATCGTCGGCTGTTGCCACGTGTAAAAGCGCAGGGTGGGGCGTTGCGCTCCCTGTCGATGCTGTTCAAGCAGCCAGTGGTCTATGGCCATCTGCAGCCGCCCCGAGCCTGGCACCGGCGGAATCAGTCGCCAGGGAGTGCCAGGGCCGGGGCGCAAGGAACTAGGCGGTTGCGCCAAACTTTTCTTGCAGGGGGCCATCATTTTCATCTGCGATGGTGGCCACAATGGTCATCACCCGAGAAATCTCAGCGGCGGTAATCCCTTCTAGGGTGCGACTAGACAGCACCACAACGCCATCGTTCAAAATGCCGTAGCTGGCCTCAAAGGTCTCGCCGCAGTTCATCTCTAAGAGATGGCGCATCAGGGCGGGCTCGTCCTTAGCAGGCAAAGACAGTACCGCTGACCAGACCGTCAGGGTGTCCGTTTCTTGGGTGCCGCTCAACTGGACAAACACTTCTACGGTGCCGTAGTTGAACTTCCAGAGATGCCCCCCATCGCCATGGCTGACCATAGCGCTCTCGTCCTGTTCCAGGCTGGAAATGACGGTTTCAATCACTTCCACCACGTC
>PXDR01000499.1 GCA_003566335.1 Cyanobacteria bacterium T3Sed10_344R1 | reverse complement strand
TGGCAATGTAGGCACGCCGGAGGTGCTGGCTGACTTGGCAGCGGAGAACTTGACCGGCGGCGAAGCCATTCCCCTGAGCGATCTGCTAGCCATCATCGACTGCGTACTTTCATTGTCACGGGCCACCTGCATCAAAGAGATTGACGTGCCTGCCATGCTGGGAGACGGGGCTTAGTCTTTGCCGCTCAAGGCTGGCTCTTGACGCTATCAAAAGCCAATTATGGTTTCTCTCAAGCGCTGCTTTATCCTCTCGCTTCTCCTCTGCCTCGTCAGTTGGAGCTGGGGCGGGCAACCGGGACAGGCTCAACCCGAAAACAGCCTACAGCAGCAGGTTGAGCAGTTTGTCAGCCAGGGACAGAGCTCACCCGCCGTCGCAGCCCTATTGATCACCCCAGAAGGTCGCCAAACTGCTTTCGCAGGCCAAACCGGAAACCCAGCCCAGCCAACGCCAACCCCCGACACCCTATTTGAAATCGGCTCCATCACCAAGGTATTCACTGCCCTGCTACTGGCTGAGCAAGTTAAGCAAGGGGAGGTGGCCCTAGACACGCCGATTGGTGACCTGCTGCCGGAAAGTTTTGAACTCTCTGGCGATATCGCCAATCTACCCTTGCAGTCTCTGGCTTCTCACAGTGCCGGGTTGCCGCGACTACCGTTGGCTCGGGTGCTTATGGGGGTGCTGTATCCCGCCAATCCCTACCGAGGCAGCCAACCCGCAGAACTCTACCGAGCATTGGCGACCGCTTCTGCCGACCAGCCCAGTTGCCAATATTCCAACCTGGGGCCAGCTTTACTAGGACAACTCTTAGCTACCAGGGCTGGGCAACCCTACTCAACCCTGGTGCAAACCCAGGTGTTAGCGCCTTTGGGCCTAGACGACACTCACTTTACCCTCGACCCCGAAGCCGCAGAACGCTTGGCCCAGGGCCATCAAGCCAACACCTTGCCCACGGCAAATTGGCAGATGGCGGCCTATGCCCCCGCAGGCGGTCTCAAGTCTACCTTGACTGACATGGCCCAGTTTTTGACCGCTGCGATGGCCGCCGATTGGCCGCCAATGGCCCTAAGTTTGACAGCTCCAACCAGTCCCTGCCCCGCAGACCAGCCCAGTTTCGGCCTAGGCTGGATTTCTAATACCTTCGATGACGAGCCAGCTATTCTGCACAATGGTCGCACCGGGGGCTACTATGCCTTCCTGGGATGGCAGCCCGAGGCCGAACGCGGGTTAGTGTTCCTGACCAATACCAGTGATGCCCAAGCCGAACCGGTCGCGGTTGCTTTGCTAACGGGACGGCCCGTGCCGTCTGCTGACATCACCATCAGCGTTTTCATTGAAGCGGCATTCATTGGACTGCTGCTGGTTTACCAAGGCTGGCAGTTGTTCAACGCCCAGCTACCCACCACCCCCCTGAATGCAGGGCAAGAAGTGCTCGAAACTGTTTTATCCCTGGCCCTGGGGTATCAGCTTGGCCCCTGGCAGTGGCTGCCCATTGGTCTGTGGTGGGGCGGTTTAGTGGTGTTGGTTGGGCTGAACGTTCATCGTCTGCGGCAGAGACCCCGGCCCAGGTCAGGCGCTTCTCCAGCCCGACCAGAGCGCTGGCGATATCTGCAATTTGGGCTGACGCTACTGCTGTTGGGCTGGGTAATTGGGTGCCTGCGATAATGGCAGTGCTACAGGTCAGCCTAGGGAAAATACACAGGTGAGAATTACGGTCCTCCAGATCAAATGTGTCCATACGCTGGTCTTCTGGATACTCAGCCTGTGCGTCCTCTATGCCTTGTTCAGCGGTCTTTCAGGTCAGATCACAGGATGGACGTGGGTTGCTGTAGGCTTGGTGCTGCTGGAGAGCGTTGTTCTAATGGCATCAGGCTGGACATGCCCATTGACCCTGCTGGCTGAGCGACTTGGGGCTGAGCAGGGCTCTGTGGCCGACATCTTTTTACCCAAGTGGCTGGCAGACCGGATCTTTCCAGTCTGTGGCACGACGTTTGGTATAGCGATCGCAGCGCTTTTACTGCAGATGCTGCTCAAATAGGCTGGCTCAGCAATACCTCCTGACCGCATAAAACTGCGGCCCCCCGGGGAGTCACGAGTCTCCTTCGGAGGAGGCATCTGTACTCAGTCGGGTGGTTTCCGTTTGCAACACGGCAATGCTGCGGCTGACAAAATCTTGAATCACCGCCAGCTCCTGATCGCTATAGCTAGAGAGCAGCGCCTCCATTTGCTGCCCCATTGAGAAAAACAGGGGCGCAATCTCGGCCTCCATTTTTTCTAGCACCGGCTGAATCACCACCTTGCGGCGATCGCTGGGATCGCGCTCACGCTGGACAAAACCCGCCTTTTCTAAACGATCTACGAGCCCGGTAATTGCCCCGGTTGTCAGCCCAGTTAGACTTGACAACTGCCCAGCCGTGAGGGCTCCAGCCCGACTCAGCAAGTCTAACGCCTTGTGTTCTACCGCACTTAAGCCAATGCGATCGCTCACGGCTCCATGGAACATCAGGGTGCGGGCGCTAAGCTCACGGCCCAACTGAAGATTGACCTGCAGTAGAGCATCTCGATCTAAAGACTCGTTTGACAAACCCCCAGGCTCCTCTTAGCATCTAATTGTCTCAGCAACTAAGAAGAATAGCCGCCAAGATTCATCTCAATCTAACGCTGAACAATCCTACCTGCTCGAAGGAATCCGCCCATGACGCTTAACGTCTCTCCTTTGGCCGCTTATCGACGGGGCCAAACCGTCGCCTCCCCCATTGCTCAAGTGCTGCTGTGGCTCTGGGTGATGAACCTAGGCATTGCGCTGGGGGCCGGGCTTTATGAGGCCACAATTGTTTTTCCCCAGTGGCTCACGGCTACGCCTGGCGCGGGCTATCAATGGGATGCAGCAGCAGCTCGCGCCGCCGATACCGGATTGCGGTTTTGGGTTTATGCCACTACGGTGCCGCTGACTTTGCTCACTTTGGCTAACGGGGTCACGGCATGGCGACAGGGCGGCACCCTGCGTCGCTGGTGGCTCGGTGCAGTCGGGATGGCCATGGCAGAGCGACTCTTTACCTTTGGCTATTTCGTGCCGACAATGCTAAAACTCATGGGGGATCACGTCTCTGCTTCAGAGGCTGTAGGCACGGCGTTGCAATGGAGTCATCTCAACCACTTGCGGCACATCATGCTGCTGGTCGCGTGGTTGGCTGCCCTCAAAACCTTTTCCCTCTGGTACCGGCAGCGCTCCTGGCCCAAAAGCTAATCATTCTCCCCATGACTAAACTACAGCCGTTCCTCTTACGCGCCCAACAGATTGAAGCCAGTCTGCAAACCTTCTCCCATCCCTGGAACCCTGACTCTGAAATTACGGGGGCTTATCTAGGGCGGGCAGCAGGGTTAACGCGAACTGGCGTTAACTTAGCCAAAATCCCGCCCCAGAAAGAATCGTTCGTTTATCACGCCCATCACTGCGAAGAAGAGTGGATTTACATCCTCTCTGGCCATGGAATTGCCGAAATTGATGGTCAAGTGTTTGAGGTTCACCCGGGGGACTTCATGGCATTCCCCACCCCGTCTGTCGCCCATCATCTTCGTAATCCCGGTGACGAGGAGCTGGTTTACCTGATGGGAGGAGAAAACTTGGCGGTTGAGATCGCTGATTTTCCCCACCTCGGTAAACGGATGTTCCGTCGGGGTGAGACGGTTGAAATCTCAAATCTTGCTGACATTGAACCCTTTGGCCCGCTGTAGCGCTGCTGGCAATCCTCGCTAAGACCACCTATGGTTTTGGGGCTTGTTCAATCTCTCCCTGTCTCATGCCCACCGTTATTCGCCCCTTGCAGGCAGCCGATCGCAAGCCACTCTATCATCTGCTGCGACGCTCTTTTAATTGGATCAAGCTGCCGTTTCTCTCAGTCCATCCCCCTGGATTTGTAGCAGTACAAGGCACACAGATCTGCGGCGGCGTTGTCGTCAATAT
>PXDR01000634.1 GCA_003566335.1 Cyanobacteria bacterium T3Sed10_344R1 | reverse complement strand
GGGGCAGCTAAAGGGGCCAACCGTTGGCACTTGGGACAGGGTAATGGCGGCTGCGGTCACGGCATCCCCAAGGCGATCGCTCCAGGGTGAGGACTTTTCTCGCACCCGCTTGCCGCTGAGGGCACTTTGTACTGGCCCCCACAACAGCTCGGCGGCTTTGGCGCTAAAGAGAACGGGGAGGCGACCCTGAGGGGCGGTCACATTTGGGTCTGCCCAGGCTAAGCGCTGCAAAATCTGCTGGGCTAGCAGCCCTGGATCGAGGGGATCGCGCCGGGTTTGCCCGTCCCCTACCGCCAAAAAGTCGTCTCCGCGCACCCATTCAGCCGAGAGATAAGCGCTGAGGGTGGTGTCACTATAGCGGTAGTCGAGTCCCTGGGAGTTGAGGATGCGGGTGGTCTCGCGATCGCACTCTAGCTCCGCTTCGCACAGCACCTCGGGGTAGGCTTGGCGCACTTGGTCAATGGCGGCTTCGCCCCAGTCCACGAGCTGCTGTACCGACACTGCCGTCCCTAGGTCGGGGTAGGCCACAGCCTGTCCGGGCGTCAGTTCAATCGGTTCTGGCTCATTTAAGTCGCTCAGGGCCAGCGCTTTAGCCACTAGGCTTTGGGGCGGTACGTCTCCATAGGCCACCGCTAGGCCAGGGCGACCATTGCGCCACAGCCGCAGGGCATTCCCCTCGACCTGGGAGGTTTCGAGCTGTTTCAGTCGATTGGCTTCAAAGGAAACTGGACAAGAGAAGGACTGAGATTGGAACACTTCAGCCGCATCTGCCCCAGCCTGTAGTGCGAGCTCAATCAGTTGCTCGGGCAGGGTGTCCAACCCGTCGGCTGATGCCGATGCTTGGGAAAAATAATCAGAGCCCATAAACGCCCATGAACGATGATGTTGGGCAAATTGGAAGGGTAGGATAGTTGCCCGTACTTGGGCTCCCTTATCTTCAGGGATTATGGCCATTTACGCCAGGCCGCAGTTCCAGGTTTGGGGCTGTTATGACTACGCTTTACAACTGGGGATCGCTATGGCTGTTTGGGGTTTGATTTTAGTTGCGATCGCAGGCGGATTAGCCACCACGATTCAAGGCCAGTTAGTCGGCCTGATGGATCAAGCCATTGGCACCCGAGGCAGCTTGTTGGTGACCTACCTCACCGGCATTGGCGTGGCCGCAGGCTTAGCCGCCACTGGCGAAGGAATTCCTTGGCGACAGTGGTCTACGTTGCCTTGGTACACCTTCACCAGCGGCTTTTTAGGCATCATCATTGTGGGGTCTATCAGCTTTGCCGTGCCTCGCCTGGGCTTGGCCACAACCTTTACCGTGATGGTAGCGACCCAGTTTGCTCTATCGGCCCTCATTGACCATTGGGGCTGGTTGGGAGCAACGGTGCGCCCGATTGATCTCCAAAAAATTGCTGGACTAGCGGCGGTACTGGTGGGGGTGAGGCTGCTGCTGAAATAGGCTAGTTGAAGAGATTTAGATCTCTCGCCCGATCCCCGTTAGCTCGATCCTCTTTCGCCATGCCCCTGCTTTCCTTACCTCAACTGGTCGAAGCGGTTGCCGCCGGTCAACTGGTGAGTTTTCCTACTGACACTGTGCCCGCCTTGGCGGCCCAGCCCCAATGGGGCAGTCAAATTTATCAAGCCAAACAGCGCACTCCAGACAAGCCGTTGATTTTGATGGCCGCTACCGCTGATGATCTGTGGCCCTTCACCGCTGGCACGGCGGCGGAACAGCAGCAGTGGGCTGAAATGGCGGCCCAAGGCTGGCCCGGGGCGCTTACCCTGGTGTTGCCTGCTAGCGATCGGGTGCCCCAGGCGATTAACCCGATGCAAACCGGTACGGTGGGACTGCGGGTACCGGCCCATCCCCTCGCTCAGCAGATTTTGGCCCAAACTGGCCCCCTAGCCACCACTAGCGCTAACCGTTCGGGCCAGCCGCCCTTGATGGATATGGCTGCGATCGCAGATCAATTTCCCCAAGTGGTGATGTTAGCCGAGACAGCCCTCACCCCGCAGGCAGATCCAGGGCTAGCCTCGGGCCAACCTTCCACGGTGATGAGATGGACGGGCCAAACTTGGGAAACCTTAAGACAGGGCCAAGTTGATCCCCTGGGTTAAGACAACCTGGCCCTAATATTGCCGGTATCAGTCCAGGAGCATCATGGCTTCGAGTCCCGATTTATCTACCCATACCGAGCCCACGCCGCCGGTTCCCCCCGCGTTAGCCGACTATGAGCGAGCCTATTGGGGCGCGGTGGTCGCCGCCCAGTTTCAGGGCGGTTTTTTGGCCCGCACAGCCCATGAGTTGCGATCGCCCCTCAACAGTATTCTCAGCCTCAATCAAATTATTCTGGAAGACCTCTGTGAAGACCCCACAGAGGAGCGGGAGTTTGTCGCCCAGGCGAGTCTTGCCGCTAAACGGCTGCTGGCCTTGCTCGATCAAGCCACAACCGTCTCGAAGATGACCATAGGGCGAATTCAGCCCGTCAAAGAACGGGTGGCGATCGCACCATTATTTGACCAAGTGCGACAGCTCACCCAACTTCAGGCAGACGATCGCAGCATCAGGCTAGAGGTGTCTGCCCCCACCCCTACCCTGGCAGTGCAGGGAGACGCCCATTGGCTCGTGCGAATTTTAGTGGCCCTCATCGAAGCGAGCCTCGACCAAGCCGCCGACACCGTGCGGCTGTGGAGTAACGTTATCCCGAACCCCCACCACGTTCAGCTTTGCTTATCCGACGGTCGATCTGCGGATGGTTGGGTGGAGGCTTGCCCCCTCTCTGACACCCTGCAGCCGGGGGTTGGTGAACCAGGGGCTAAAACCCTCACCCCGCTACAGTTGCAGCCAGGATGCGATCGCACCAGTCGCCAAGCCAGCACTAACCTGGCCCTTTGGCTGGCCCAGCAAGTGCTAGAACAATTGGGGGGCCAGCTCACCCTGGCAGAAGACCAGGACGGGCACCCTTATCTCTGTCTGAACCTGCCGATTTGTGCCGACGGGGCCGATTTTTAAGTCGGTTGACTCAAGTTTTCTTAAGGAATTCTCTTGAGTCTTTTGTTAGTCCGCTGTTAGTCACCTGCTCATATGCCGCGATCTTGGGGACGCTGGATTAAATTCGCCCTGCTGGGAGTCGTTTTGCTGTGCCTGCTCGGACGTGGACTGCAACTGGCTCGGGCTGCGATCGCCCCTAGCAACACCTACCTTGTGCTGGGGGGCAGCATTAAGCGAGAAATCTACGTCGCCGAACAGTTACATCAACATCCTGATCGCCAGGTGCTCATCTCCAGTGGCTCGGCTGAGCCCTGCATTCGGCTAATTTTCGAGCGCGCCAACGCCCCCCTCAACCAAACCTGGCTAGAAAACTGTGCCCGTTCTACCTTTGGCAACTTGTTCTACAGCCTGCCGTGGCTCAAACAACAGCAGGTACAAAAACTGCGGCTAGTCACCTCCGGCAATCACCGCCAGCGAGCTGAACCTATGGCGCGACTACTCCTCGCCGCCCACGGAATTTGGATGGTGGCAGAGCCCGTGGCAGAAGACGGGGTGCCGGGCAACCAAGAGTCGGGGCTGAAAACCGCCCTGGACTTGGGCCGAACCCTACTATGGGCCATCGCCAGTCAGGTCTACTCCCCCCAGTGCGACGCCATTATTCCCCTAGAGCAGGTGGATCTAGAAGCCTGGCAAAGGCAAGACTATCACTGCGAACATCAGGGCAATTTGTAACCAGCGTCACACCATGAGTTGGGTGAGGTCACGCGCAACGGCTGGGGGCATCACGCCCAAAGCGCCGTAAGGTCACCGGGCATCTCCACGAGTGTCACTGGCGAAAATACGGACAGGGCGGATGATAAAAGTATCGAGTTCGCCCCCCGCAGGTTCCATGACAACGCCCTTCATCACAACCCCACCCCTTTGCCTGCTCCCCAACGCCCTAGCCGAAATGACGGCCCAGGCCGCAAACCTAGAGCAGAT
>PXDR01000161.1 GCA_003566335.1 Cyanobacteria bacterium T3Sed10_344R1 | reverse complement strand
GAACGCTGTAGTGACAGCGCGATCCAAGGCCCGCAGATTACTTGTGCGCTGCCGACCTCTGGCACCTATGAAGTCAGTTTATTCAGCGGCGATGAGCAGTATGGTAGCTTCAGCCACGTCGGCCAAGTCGAGTTCAACCGTCGCTGAGCGAGCCACTGTTGCCGATTTAGCCTTCCCTAGTTTTTAGAACCTATAGTGCTATTCACCCTTAAAGACCGACAAATCAATGCGATCGCCAGCACCCAATTCAGTGCCGAAGGTATTCAGGAGCGAACCGACTTGCAAGCTGCACTCAGGGACAACATCGACGTTATTTCACCCGATACGATGGTGCTCTCTGAAGAATTTTCCGGTTGGACTGAGGGCGCACGGCGGATCGACCTACTGGGGATCGACAAGCAGGCCAACCTAGTGGTGATCGAACTCAAGCGCGATGAAACCGGGGCTCACATGGAGCTACAGTCCCTGCGCTATGCCGCGATGGTTTCTACGCTGACCTTCAAACGAGCCATCGAGATCCACCAGCAGTATCTTGATAAGCGAGGCATCGAAAAAGAAGCGGAAGAGGAAATCCTCAGCTTCTTAGGGTGGAGCGATCCGCAGGAGGAGCAGTTTCCGACAGATGTCAGAATAGTGCTGGCCTCAGCTAACTTCTCAAAGGAGTTAACCACGGCGGTCATGTGGCTGAATGAGCGAGATCTAGATATTCGCTGTGTCCGCCTTCAGCCCTATAAGCTAGGGGATGAGCTGCTGCTAGACATTGAGCAGATTATTCCTTTACCCGAAGCGCAGGAATACCAGGTCAGAATTCGAGAACAGGCAGAGGCACAAAGAGCCGCTGCTCGTTCCAATCGAGATAAGACCCAGTATGAGTTTCAGGGCCAGGTGTACAACAAGCGCAATCTGGTGCTAGCCGTTGTCACGCAGTACCTTCAGGAACATCCCCAGGTAACTTTAGATGAGCTGAAGCAGGTGTTTCCAGATGCCCTCCACAGTTCTTTTGGGGTAGTGACCTAGATGGAGAAGGCTCTAGCAAAAGGCAGGATACGCTACTTCCTCAAGGAAAACCAGGTTTTACAGATAGGCGGCAATCAAACTGTGGCAGTCTGCAACCAGTGGGGCATCGGCAACATCGGCCCCTTCCTCGACATTGCCCGACATCTGGGCTATGAGATCACAGCCCAGTAAGCTTGGGCTAGCTTGAAATCAGTTATCAGCCCCGCATCGTTGCTCGTCAAGATTTGCGATCGCTCTTGCTGAATTTTGGTCAAGAACGACCTTGCCAGGAGTGAATAGCAATCTGAAGCAGCAAAAAGAGTCAGGGTGCTGATAGTGAGATGGATTTCAATTTATGCCCATTTACCTTTTCACCTTGGCGAAATTTCACCAAGCAGACTTTTTGAATCTTCGCCTTTTCGTCACTACAGCAAGTTAGCAAGTAGACTGCCCATCAATTCAGAGAAGCTTGCTTTATGCCTATTTATCTTTTCGCCTTGGCGAAATTGCGCCAAACAGAAATTCTAAATCTTCGCCTTTTCACCATTACTACAAGGCAGCAAGCAGACTGTTCGCTAATTCGGAGAGGTAGAGCCTAAGGAACGTGGATTAAATAACTTGTACTTCTGGGACAGCGGTGTAATTCCATTGTGGCAAGACGTCATCAAAGACAATCGTCATCTTGGCTTTGAAGTCTTCAGCTACTTTTCGCCCGGTTTGATAGGGCTTGTCGAGAATGGTCGTAAACACCTTCAGGCCGGTTCGCGTCGTCGTCCGGGCGATGAGGTCTTGAACGGTCTGAACACTGTCAAAGATCATGCCTTGACACGCCCGTGAGACATGGGGAAACAGGCGATGCTCAATGGGATTGTACTTGGAGGTATACGGGGGATAGTGAGCGATGCGAATCTCGATTCCCAGGTCGTTGGCTAACCGCTGTAAGTCTTGTTTGAAGAGGTAGTAGCGTGAGCTATTGCTCCCTCCCCCATCACACAACAGCAAAATCGAGTCAGCCAAAGGGTACTGACGTTGGCCATAGGTGTTCCACCAATGGCGAATCGAGTCACAGGCAAACTCAGTGGTATCGTGGCTGGTGCCAATCTGGATGTAGCCGACATTGTGGGTCACATCGTACAACCCATGAGGAATGGCGACCCCGGTGGCCAAGCTGGCCCAGTCGTGGTCAAACACCTTAATGGGGTCTTGAGTGTAGAGGGCACCCTCCCGGTACAACTGGCCAATCAGTTCTCTTTTTTTGTGTCCATGCTGATCACGGGATTGCCCGCTGACTGATAGGCGTACTGCAGTCGCTCGATAGTCTCGAATTGTTCGTTACGCTGCTCACTACTTCCAGTGGACAGCGCTTTCACCGCCTTGCGTTTACGAAAGTTGTGCTTCTTTAACAACTGGTCGACCACCGTCACACTTACCGTGATGCCTTCCTGCTGAAGCAAACTGGCAATCTCGTGGCGCTTGAGATTCGTCCACTTGAGCGTTTCATCCATGGGCGAACCTGCCGTATGGCGCTCCAGCACCCGAAAAAAGGCTTCGTCTAAGCCAGCAATGGTTGCCAACGCCGATTTTCGCCCCCCACCAGGCTGGCGAATCCGCTCTTGTCCCAGGGCCGTTGTGTCGTTCAGTTCGGCTAGGCCTAGCACCAAGGTTTCATGATGGCATCCCAATAACCGTCGAATATAGGCTTGCCCGCCGTACCCTAATTTCACCGCTTCGATTGCCGCATAGCGACGACGATCCTTTTCTGACAACGACTGATAGTACCGTTGCATTTGAGCTTCAATCGGGGCAGGGTAGGGGGATATCATCTGTCGGCTCCTCTCGCTACTTCCCTAGCATAGGAGCTCAACCCGCAGTATTACACCTTATTCAATCCACGATCCTTAGCATCCTCTTCCTGTCTCCTTAAGCACTAATGGTTGTGGTCAGCGACGGCGCTGTATGCCTCGGCAGAAGTCTTCATGTACTTCAAGTTGGTTTTTGAAAACCCAGATATATCCGGGAACATTTGTGTGCGTCCCCTTTTCATCCCCCTTGCATATTGAGCACCTTAGAGGTGTTTTCTGATACCTCAGCCCCAATCCAGTACTGAAGTTTCTCGGTCGGTGAAACATTGGGTTAAGTATCTTGGTCTGAAAAAATACAACTGAAAAGCGATTATGGCCGAAATACCTGCAAAATTTGCGTATTTTGAGGACTTGAGCCCCTCTAGCCTGACGCTGATCAAATCTGTAGGGAAGCGCGCGTATCCGCGTGAGATCGCAGCTCAGCTTCTCGCGGCTCACGCTTTCATACCTGGCGCTTGCAAATTAGTGTTTGTCTCCAGCGTGATGTCGCCAGATAACCGTGCTTTCCAGCCGAGCTACATCGGCCTTACTCAGCTCGCTTGTTCTATCCACTGGCTAACTTCTCGTGACTCAGGACAAAACGTCGGCCCTTTGGACTCGTCTATTTGCCCCAGTTGATATTGCTTCGTTAGTTTATTTTCGGGTGGCTTTTGCCGCCATCATGCTGTGGGAACTGTGGCGCTACTGGAGCCGAGATCGCATCGCCCGCTACTGGATTGAGCCCGAATTTCACTTTTCCTATTACGGCTTCGATTGGATACAGCCCTGGCCTGGAGATGGGATGTATTACCACTTCGCCGTCATGGCGATCTGCGCCTTCTTCATGCTGATCGGCTTGTGGTATCGCATCAGCGCCATCTTATTCTTCCTCGGCTTCACCTACATTTTCCTGCTGGATGCAGCTCGATACCTCAACCACTTTTATCTAGTTGCTCTGATCAGCTTTTTGATGATTTTAGTGCCCGCCCATCGGCTATTGTCGGTGGACGTGCTGCGCCGCCCTCAGATCAAAAGCCAAACCGCTCCAGCCTGGAGTCTGTGGCTACTACAGTTTCAGATTGGCATTCCCTACTTCTATGGCGGCATTGCCAAACTCAATGGCGACTGGCTGCGGGG
>PXDR01000056.1 GCA_003566335.1 Cyanobacteria bacterium T3Sed10_344R1 | reverse complement strand
CTCAATACCACCGCCAGAACTGAGCATCAAAACAGGGAGTCCACGATTACGGTCTACCGTTATCCCACAGTATAGTTCATCCGCAATTTCTAGCATTTGTTCTATCAACAAACATTCGGTCTGGTAACCCTTTATATTACTTTGTAGCAGCTCGGTGGCTAGTTTTTTTACCGCACGATCGGAATCGGCCCTCTGGATGCCTCCGGCCTTCCCTCGACCGCCAACCAATACCTGTGATTTAAGCATAACAGGAAGACCGATTTTTGCTGCCGCCTCCTCCCTATCGCTTTGGTCATGATTTGCGGGTGCCGGGGGCAGAGGCACAGCTGATGGAGGTGCGAGTGCAGCCCTATCACACACAGTTGGGGCAAGCGAACCAGGGCTGGGTCATGGTGATGTTAGACGTTACAGCCCAACGGCAAGCGGAAGAAATTGCGCGGATTCGCGATCGGGCGATCGCAGCGAGCAGCAACGGCATCATCATCACCAAGGCTGATCAACCGGGTCGCCCCATTATTTATGTAAATCCGGCTTTTGAGCGAATTACGGGGTACCCAGCGGCGGAGGTGGTGGGGCAAAGCTGCCGCAAGCTACAGTCGGGGGATCGGAACCAGCCCGGGCTTGTGGCGTTACGGCGGGCGTTGAATACCCAGCAATCTTGCTCCGTGGTGCTGCGCAACTACCGTAAAGACGGCAGCTTATTTTGGAATGAGCTAAATGTGTCCCCTGTGTTCAATGAGGCTGGGGAGAACACTCATTTCGTCGGCATTTTGAATGACATCACGGAACGACGCCAGGCAGAAGCCCAGCTTTTGCATAATGCCTTCCACGATGTGCTGACGGGGCTACCCAATCGAGCGTTGTTCATGAAGCAGCTTGACCAGGCGATTAGCCGCAGCCAGCGCAATCCGGGCTATCTATTTGCTGTGCTGTTTTTAGACCTGGATCGGTTTAAGACGATTAACGATAGCTTGGGGCACCAAGCTGGGGATTCGCTGCTAAAAATTGTGGCCGATCGGCTGTCCCAATGTCTGCGCTTAGAGGATATGGTGGCGCGACTGGGGGGGGATGAGTTTGCCATTCTGCTGGACGAAATCACCAGCCTAAATGACGCCATTCACATCGCCCATCGCATTCAGAAAACCCTCGATCAGCCTTTGGCGATTGAGGGGCACGATGTATTTACCTCCAGCAGTATTGGCATTGCCCTGAGTGCTACGGGCTACAGCCAAGCTGAGGACTTACTGCGGGATGCGGATATTGCGATGTACCGGGCAAAACAGTCGGGCAAGGCGCACTATGAGGTGTTTGATCGGGACATGCACGCTCGGGCGCTGGCGTTGCTGCGCCTAGAAGCAGACTTGCGCTATGCCGTTGAGCGACGGCAGCTTGAACTGTACTATCAGCCCATTGTGGCCCTCGACAGCGGCAAGGTTCAGGGGTTTGAGGCGCTGCTGCGCTGGAATCATCCAGAGCGGGGGCTGGTGTCTCCCGATGAATTTGTTCCGCTCGCGGAGGAAACGGGGCTGATTGTGGAAATTGGCCAGTGGGCGCTGCGACAGGCGACTCAGCAACTACAAGCTTGGCGGGTTCAAGGCTTGGCGGATTCGCTGACGGTGAGCGTTAATTTATCGGCTAAGCAGTTTGCCCAGCCAGGGTTAGGAGAGCAGATTCAGGACATTTTGCGGGAAACAGGGCTGGCGGCGTCTTATCTCAAGCTGGAGATCACGGAGAGCGTGATTATGGAAAATGTCACCTTGGCGGTTGAGATGCTAAAACCCCTGCGAAAAGCGGGGATGGAGATTTATATGGATGACTTTGGCACGGGGTTTTCGTCTCTGAGCTATCTGCACCGGCTGCCGCTGGATGTGATGAAGATTGACCGGTCGTTTATTCAGTCTTTGCAGCAGACTGGGGAGAGTCTGGAGATTGTGCGCACGATTGTCCGGCTGGCGGAGAATTTGGGTATGCGGGCGATCGCAGAAGGGATAGAAACCGAAATCCAGCTTAGACAACTGCAATTGCTGGGCTGTCATGGGGGGCAGGGCTACCTGTTCTCTCCCCCGTTGACGGCTGAGGCGGCGGCGGCTTGGCTACAGCAGAGCCAGGCTGAAACCGTTTAAGAGACTTGGGAGGCTCGCAGTTGACCGCAGGCAGCGTCTTTTTCGAGGCCGCGAGAAAAGCGGATGCTGACGGCAACGTTGCGGTCTTGGAGCTGTTTTTGGAAGGCGCGGATGCGGGCGTCGTTGGGCCGCTGGTAGTCAACTTCGGAAATCGGGTTGTAGGGAATCAGGTTGACGTGGCTTTGGAAGCCGCGCAGGTGTTGAGCCAGTTCTTCGGCATGGGCTGGGGTGTCATTCAACCCAGCCAGCAGGATGTATTCAAAGCTAACCCGGCGGCCCGTTTGATAAACATAGTCCCGGCAGTCGGCTAGTAAGGGTTTGAGGGGATAGCCGTCGGCGCTGGGAATGAGCTGCGATCGCAACCGTTGATTCGAGGCGTGGAGGCTAACGGCTAGGGTGACCTGGAGGTTGTGCTGGGCGAGGCGGTTAATCCGCCCCGGAATGCCCACGGTGGAAATCGTGATAGCCCGTTGGCCAATGCCCACATCTTGGTTCAGACAGCGCACGGCGGCCACCACATTCTCCAAATTCAGCAGGGGTTCTCCCATGCCCATGAACACAATGTGGCTGACCCGCTGACCAAAGTCGGTCTGTACCGTCAGCACTTGATCAACAATTTCGTGGATGTCTAGGTTGCGGACAAAGCCCCCTTTCCCGGTGGCGCAAAAGTCACAGGCCATAGGGCAACCCACCTGGGACGAGACGCACACCGTCAGCCGCTTGGCGGTGGGGATGCCCACTGCTTCAATCATCTGGCCGTCGCTCTGGCGCAGCAGATACTTCACCGTGCCGTCAGGGGCCACAGAACGGTGGTGAATCTGAGAGCGACCCACGGGCACCTCAGCCACCTCAGCTCGCCAAGCCTTGGGGAAAACGGAGATGTCGGCTAAGGAGCGCACCCCCTTTTGGTACAGCCAGTTATGGAGCTGCTTACCCCGATAGGCGGGCTGTCCCTGGGCCACCATCCAGGCGGTGAGGGCTTCGAGGGGTTGACCCAGCAAGGGAACCGTACGGTCAAGGGTCGATGAGGCGGTGTCAGGGGAAGTCATAGCGGCAGAGTGGCGGCGGGGTGAGCGCTGAATTGAGTAGGGGGGCTGAGCGTGCGATCGCAACAGGCTTCCCCATCTTAACGGCTGGGGATAGGTACGCCTTGGGGTCGGTGGATAAAAGTGGATGAGTCAAAAGCTAACAGCCAACAGCCAACAGCCAATAGCTATTGGCTAACTAATACCCCGGCTCATTCCCCGGAGCCCACTTAATATTGCAGCCGATGCTGGGCTTTTGCTCAGAGCTAACCGGCTGTCCGGCCAGCACCGCATCTAGGGCCGCCCGGAGATCTTGGCCGGTGACGGGCTTGTCGTTGCCGGGGCGGCTGTCGTCGAGCTGTCCCCGGTAGGCTAGCCTCAAATCGCTGTCAAATAAGAAAAAGTCTGGGGTGCAGGCAGCGGTGTAGGCTTTGGCGACGGACTGGCTGGCGTCGTAGCAGTAGGGAAAGTTAAAGCCCAGATCTCGGGACATGGCTTTGAGGTGTTCCGGGGCATCCATTGGGTGGGTTTGGATGCTATTGGCGCTAATCGCTAGCAGGCCGACGCCCTGAGGCCCGTAGTCTTGGCCGAGGCGGGCGAGTTGTTGGGCCACATGCTTTACAAAGGGGCAGTGCTGACAGATGAACATGACCAGCAGCGCCTTTTTGTCAGCAAAGTCGGCCAGGGTGACGATGTGCCCCATTACCACCTCTGGCAGGGAAAAGTCGGGGGCCGCAGTTCCGAGGGGCAGCATGGTAGATTCTGTCATTGCCATGGGTTCAATCTCCGGGTGGGGTCTTTGGATGGCGAGGGGCGGTGGATAGCCTCT
>PXDR01000104.1 GCA_003566335.1 Cyanobacteria bacterium T3Sed10_344R1 | reverse complement strand
TGCCAGTGGGCAGGCCAGCGCTCGGTGTCCGGAAAATCCCAGTCTTGGGCAGGCAGCAAAAAACCGCGTCTGGCCGCTGGCACCACCACCGCTAATCCCACTAAGCCCCCGACCAGGGACGGAAATTCTGGCCCGAGTACCACTGCCGTCAGAGCATAGGGCAGGGTAAAGGCAATCCCGGCAAACAGAGCGAACCGCCACAGGGCAAACCCCTCTAGCCAGCTCTGCCGCCGCCCAAAGTGACGGGTCAAGGCCGCCACCATCACCAGGGGAATCAGGGTGCCGATAATGCCGTGGATAATCCCAACCCGAGTGCCGATGCTGAGCAGATAGCCGTCATAGGACAGGCCCAGGCTAGCGGCCTGCTGCTCTACGGCGGCGGCCCCGGTCAGCCCGGTATTCACCCCCAGCAAAATCGGTGTGCCCACCGCCCCAAAGGACACGGCGGTACTTTGAATAATCAGGGCCACCATTGCCGCCGCCGTGGCCGGAAAGCCCACCGCCACCAGCAGCGGCCCACAGACTGCCGCCGTGGTGCCAAAGCCCGAAGCCCCTTCAATGAAGCCGCCAAACAGCCAGGCAATCAAAATCGCCTGCACCCGGCGGTCGTGGGAGATGCCCAGCAGCCCCCGGCGAATGGTGCTGACTGCCCCAGAAGCTTTCAGGGTGTTCAACAGCAAAATCGCCCCGAACACGATGTAGAGAATCTCTAGGGAAATCACTGCGCCCTGGATGGTCGAAGCGGCAACCTGGGCAAGGGGCACTTGCCAGATCAAGAGTGCGATCGCAGCGGTAATCAAATAGGCCGCAGGCATGGCCTGTTTCGCGGGATAGCGCAGCACCACCAGCAGCACAAACACGGCAATGATTGGCGCTAACGCCAGAGCAGCATAGAGAAAAGTCATGGATCCATTCCCTCAGCAATGACTTTCACCATAGGCTAATCTTTTCAGAACGAAAATAGGTTTAAACGGGAAATGGGCGGGTGGCTTTGAGCCGGGACTTGAGCTGGGACTTGCACTAGGATCGGAGCAGAACTTTCTTGACGACATTACCGTGCGATCGCATCGACCCGCTCAGCCGCTTTCTCTGCCCCGCACCCTGCTGTCGGTGTACTACGCCTACATGGTGGAGTACCGGGCAGAGCTGTTGTTTTGGATGCTTTCGGGAACGTTCCCGCTGATTTTGATGGGCATCTGGGCTGAGGCGGCCCAGGGCGGCCAGTTTAGCCTGGATTCGTCTACCCTGGTGCGCTATTTCTTGGCGGTGTTTTTGGTGCGCCAGTTCACCGTGGTCTGGGTGATTTGGGAATTTGAAAAAGAGGTGGTTCAGGGCAAGCTGTCGCCGCTGCTGTTGCAGCCGATGGATCCGGTGTGGCGACATTTTGCTGGGCATGCGGGAGAACGGTTGGCCCGGCTGCCCCTGGCCTTGGGGCTGGTGCTGTTGTTTGGGCTGCTGTATCCCGATGCGATCGCACTGCCTGGCCTGGCTCAACTGGGGCTCGGGCTATTGGCGGCGGCCAGCGCCTTTTGCCTGCGGTTTTTGATGCAGTACACCTTTGCCATGCTGGCCTTTTGGACAGAGCGCGCCAGTGCGGTGGAGCAGTTCTGGTTTTTGTTCTACACCTTTTTGTCCGGCATGATTGCTCCCCTAGAGCTTTACCCCGACGCCGTACAGGCTGTGGTGGTCTGGACGCCGTTCCCCTACTTGATTTACTTTCCGGCCAGACTGCTGGCGGGGTTTCCGCTAGAGTTGGGCGCAACCCTATTTCAGGGATTCAGCGTCATGCTGGGCTGGGGGCTGTTGTTTTGGCTGGTTAACCGCTGGCTGTGGCGACAAGGGCTACGGCAATATTCGGGAATGGGGGCATAATGGGACGCTATTGGCAGGTGCTGCGGTTGTTTTGGGCCACTGCGATCGCAGCCGAACTAGAGTATCGAATTAACTTTGTGATTGCCGCGTTCACCAGCTTAGGCGGTCTGGCGGGCAGCTTATTTGGCCTGTTTTTGTTCTACCGCGATGGCTATCAGTTCCAGGGCTGGAGCTGGGCCGAAGCCCTGGTGGTGCTGGGGGTCTTCACCCTGCTGCAAGGGGTCGCGGCCACCTTCTTAATTCCCAACCTCAACCGGATTGTGGATCAGGTGCAGCAGGGCACCCTAGACTTTGTGCTGCTAAAGCCAATCAGCTCCCAGTTTTGGCTCTCTACCCGCACCCTATCCCCCTGGGGCATCCCGGATATGGCCTTTGGCCTCGGGGTGATTGCCTATGCCGGGAGTGAACTCAACCTGGGCTTAGGGGCCTACGGGGCGGCGCTGCCGCCACTGCTGCTGGGCATCGTCAGCCTCTATAGCCTTTGGTTTATGCTCGGGGCGACCAGCATTTGGTTTGTCAAAATCTATAACGTCACAGAAGTCCTGCGGGGGCTGCTAGAAGCGGGACGATTCCCGATGGTGGCCTACCCAGCAGCGTACCGCGTGTTTTTTACCTTCGTGATTCCGGTTGCTTTCCTCACCACCGTACCCGCCGAACTGATGCTCAATCGGGCTGGCAGTGGTTGGTTGCTGGCCACATTGGGCCTAGCGCTGGTGCTGTTGCAGGTGTCGCGTTGGTTCTGGCGATTTGCCCTGCGCTACTACACCAGCGCTTCGAGTTAATTCAGGCTTCACTACGCCCTAAGATACCGAGACCGCAACGGCTAGTAGGCTACTGATTAACCCAAAGGCCAACACGCCCAGAATGATGTAGTTGCGCTTCTGTTTGGGGTTGGGGGGCTCTGCTTCGTACATCTTCGGCTCTTCAGCGAAGTTGTTGATCAAGCCACCTTCTTCTTTGGTGTAGGGCATTGTTTTTTAACTAACTTTAATTTTTGTGCAATGTGATTTAATCAACTCTACCAAAGAGCTCGGTTGCCCCTCAAAAGATGCTCAATATTCTGCAACATGATGCGGGCTAGTCACCGCTCCGGATCCCGGCGTTAAAACGACCGGGCTAAACGCGCATATCCCCTGAAGGGGACTCGAATCAGGGTTGCTTAAATTTCGACCTAATCAGTAATTCGGCCCGTGAGGGGAGAACTGGCGCTGGCTCGGCCCTGCACCGGAATCCGGCCCGCTAAGTAGGCCAATCGTCCGGCTTCACAGGCCATACCCATCGCTTTGCCCATCGCCACTGGGTTGGTGGCTTTTGCGATCGCAGTATTAATCAGCAACGCATCTGCGCCCATCTCCATCGCTTCGGCGGCTTCACTGGGGGTGCCTAGCCCGGCATCCACCACCACCGGCACGCGGGCATTTTCGATGATGATTTCAATATTGGCGGCATTGCGAATCCCCTGGCCTGAGCCGATGGGGGAACCCAGGGGCATCACCGTGGCGCAGCCTGCTTCCTCCAAACGCTTAGCCAACAGCGGGTCGGCATTAATGTAAGGCAATACGGCAAAACCTTCTTTGACCAACTGCTCGGCGGCTTCTAGGGTGCCAATGGGGTCAGGCAGCAGATACTTAGCGTCGGGGATCACCTCTAGCTTGACGAAGTTGTTGTCTTCTTGCCCTAGGAGCTTTGCCATTTCTCGCCCCAGCCGCGCTACCCGCACCGCTTCTTCCGCTGTTTTGCAGCCCGCAGTATTGGGCAACATCCAGATTTTGCCCCAGTCGAGGGCTTCGGCTAACCCTTGATGGCCTGGGGCATTGGTCTGCACCCGCCGCACCGCTACCGTGATAATTTCGCAGCCACTGGCCGCCACGCTGCGGCGCATCACCGCAAAATCGTCGTACTTACCGGTGCCGGTCATGAGCCGAGAGTGAAACTGGCGGCCAGCAATTTCTAGGGGGGTGTCCGTCAGACCCCCATCGTCCGTGGGAGAAGTTAGGGGGGATTCAGCAGCGTTTGCAGCGGCAGAACTAAGCAGTTGCATGGGTTGTTCAGAAGAGATAGAAAGAGCGGATTGAGCCTGAAAGCGCTGCCAGGAAAAGGCTTTGAGCAGGGG
>PXDR01000552.1 GCA_003566335.1 Cyanobacteria bacterium T3Sed10_344R1 | reverse complement strand
CAACACCCTCGGCGCTTACGGCGTCACCCGCCACCGCCACACCCCCGAAATTGAGCAAGTGTGCAGCGACCTGGCCGGTCGAGAAATCGTTGTCCAGTTCACCCCCCACCTAATCCCGATGGTGCGGGGTATTTTATCCACGGTGTACGCCACCATGCGAGATCCGGGCCTGGTGCGAGAAGACCTGCTGACTATCTACGGCGCGTTTTACCGCAACTGCCCCTGGGTGAAGATTCTGCCCAGCGGCACCTATCCCCAAACCAAATGGGCCTGGGGTACGAATCTTTGTTACCTGGGCATCGAAGTTGACCCCCGAACCGGGCGCGTCATCGTCATGTCTGCGATCGACAACCTAATGAAAGGTCAAGCCGGTCAAGCCGTCCAATGTCTCAACCTAATGATGGGCTGGGAAGAAACGGTAGGTTTGCCGGACTTGAGTTTTTATCCATGATCGTGGGCTTTACAGCCAACAGCCCTCCCCCTCCCCAGCCCTTCTCCCCCCCGATCCCCCCCATGCCCTCTTCCTGGCAATGGCAAACCTGGTATGACCAGCCCTACCTGACTTGCAGTCTGCTAGAAGCTTGGCCCCACGGCTTCTTTACCCAGCAGAGCTGGCCTAAAACCCCGCAGGTTTTGGCAGAGGCGCTGCATCCTCAGGCGACGGTGCATCGGATTAAGCAGGTGCATGGTAATCGAGTGCTGAATGCCAGTGCTTCAGCGGATAATGCGCCGACGCCGGAATTCCCGGAAGCAGATGGGTTGATGAGTGACGGCCAAACTCAGGCGGTCTGGGTGTGTTCGGCGGACTGCACGCCAGCTCTGATTGCTGATGTCGGCACGGGGCAGGTGGCGGCGGTTCATGCCGGGTGGCGAGGCACGGCCCAAAAGATCGTGCCGGAGGCGGTGTCTCGCCTGTTGGCCCAGGGCAGTCACTTGGGGGATTTGCGGGTGGCGCTGGGGCCTGCGATCGCAGGGGAGGTCTACCAAGTCTCGACGACGGTGGCGGCGGAAGTGGGCGCTAGCCTGACGACTGCCGCCTATCCCTTGCCAGAGGCCGTGGTGACTCACCTGCTGGATCAACCGGATTCCCCTTTTCTAAGCGATCCAGAACCGAACCGCATGCGGCTGGACGTGCGCCGGGTGATTCAGCGTCAGCTGTTGAATATGGCGTTTGAGGCCGATCAAATTGCGATCGCACCCCACTGCACCTACCAAGAACCCGACACCTTTTTCTCCTACCGCCGCACCCAGCAAAAACGCGTCCAGTGGTCGGGGATTGTCAGCCTTTAGCACCGCCGAGGTTCTCGCCCCACCCATTCGCCCCTTACGTTAGGATCAGCAAGAATTTGAAGGATCTGAGGGGTTTCAGATTTTTTTCTGTCGGTTCCCAAACTCCTGTCCCTAATCACCCCATCTCCCCCCCAATCACCCCATGGAGTTACCGATCATTGGCAAAGTGCGCCGCCCCGGACTTTGGCTGGCGGGGTTAGTCGTCTTAGCTATCGCCAGTGCCGGGGGAGCGGTGACCCTCAGTCGCAGCCGATCGTCAGGCCCAGACTATAGTGACCTCACCGTCACCGTTTCTAGTGAAGCCATTCGGGAGCGGATTGCCGCCAGCGGCACCGTGCAGCCCACCCAAACGGTTAACCTCAGCCCCAAGGTCGCCGGGATTTTAGTTGAGCTTTTAGTCGATCAAGGGGATACCGTGGCGGCGGGCCAACCGATCGCCCGGATGGAAAGCGAAGAGGTGAACGCCCAACTGCGACAGGATCGGGCCTCCTTGGCCGAGGCTGAAGCCCAACTGCGCAGCATTCAACTGGGCAGCCGCCGGGAAGAAATTGCCCGCGCCGAGGCCGGAGTCGCCGCCAACCAAGCCCAAATCGAAGACGCCCAGGCTCGCCTCAACCTGGCGGAAGATCGCCTCAGCCGCAACCGCGACCTCCAGGCCCAGGGCGCAATTTCGCTGAGCGACCTGAATGACAGTCTGAATGAGGTGCAGGTGGCCGAGGCTGCCCTGCGCCAAGCCCAGGCTCGAACCGAAGAAGCCCGTCAGCAGGTGGCCGACCTGCAAAATCGCCCCGATCGCAACTCCATTGACGAAGCTGCCGCCCGCATTGAACGAATTCGCGGCCAAATCCAGGCCACCGAATCTCGCTTAGAAGACACCCTGATCCGCGCCCCCTTTGCCGGGGTGATTACCCAAAAATTTGCCACAGAAGGGGCATTCGTCACCCCGACCACCACTGCCTCTACCGCCACTGCCGCCACCTCCACCGCGATTGTCGCCTTGGCTGATGGCCTAGAAGTTCTGGCTGAAATCCCTGAAGCCGACATCAGCCGAATTGAGCCGGGGATGGCGGTGGAAGTCAGGGCCGATGCGTTTTTGGGCGAAACCTTTGATGGTGAAGTGCGGCTGATTGCCCCTGAGGCGATTGAGCGGGATGGCGTCACCCTGTTTCAAATCCGGGTGGCGCTGCTGAGCGGTACTGAGCAACTGCGCTCTAACATGAACGTTACCCTAGACTTCTTGGGCGAACAGGTCAGCGGTGCCCTGACCGTGCCGACCGTCGCCGTGATTACCCAGGATGGTCAATCGGGTGTGCTCGTGCCCGGAGACAACAACCGCATTCGTTTTCGTCCGGTTACCCTGGGGTCTCAGGTGGGCGATCGCATCCAAATCCTGGAAGGGGTTGAGGTCGGTGACGACGTGTTTATTGACCTGCCGCCGGGCCAAAGCCTGGAAAACCTTACTTTTGGCCGAGAAGGCTAAAGAAGATGAATGGGTGAAGACTCAATGGGTGAAGACTCAACCGATTCTCCAGAGGCTCCGATCACCCCAGAGCGGTTCCGGTGGCTGCGAAAACTGGCCTGGTGGAAGCAGCGGTTTACCAAGGCTGGCAAACGCAACAGCGGTAACTGGTTCTGGTTGGCGGGTAAATCGGTTCCGTTAGCCAGCCTCAATCGCAACTTGTGGCGAGGCGCTGAGCCGACATCAGATTATTTTGTGATGTTGACCCTGTCCGCCGTGATTTCGGTCTTGGGACTGCTGGCTAATAGCAGCGCCACGATTATCGGGGCGATGATTGTCGCGCCGTTGATGGGGCCGATGATTGCGATCGCATTCGCCATGGTGATGAATAACCGACGGCTGCTGAAGCGGGCTGGATTGTCCATGGTGTCGGGCACCCTGCTGACCATCGCGATTTCGGCCCTGATCAGCTACCTCGTGGGGATTGATACGATTAGCTCCGAGATTGAAGCTCGGGTGCAGCCCACCCTGATCGATCTTGGCATTGCCCTGGCTGCCGGGGCTGCCGGAGCCTTAGCCCAGTCGCGGCGGGGGATTGGAGATGCCTTGCCTGGGGTTGCGATCGCAGTCGCTCTCGTTCCTCCCCTCAGCGTCATTGGCATCGGCATTGCCAGCGGTTCGCGGTTGGTCACCGTGGGCTCCACCCTCCTATTTCTCACCAACCTTGTTGGCATCATCTTTAGCGGCGGTCTGATCTTTCTCTGGCAGCGCTATGGGTCTTTGCAGCGAGCTCAGTCCGGGCTGATGGTTTCTGTCGTGATTCTGCTGCTGTTAGGGCTTCCCCTCGGCTTGTCTTTTCACGACTTGGTCTTACGGGATCAAACCCGTCGAGAAATCAGTTCCCTAGTGCGCAGCGAAATTGACGTGTTTCAGGATGTTCGTATTCGTGAAATTGACTTGGAGCGGCGAGAGGGCATTCTTTGGGTCACCCTAGAAGTTGCGGCCCGACCCGACACCATCACAGAAGACGACGTGCGCCGCGCCCAAGCCCGCCTAGAAGACCAAGTTGATCTTCCCCTCAACCTGAACGTCACCCTGGTACCGGTTGAGCTGTTTGAAGCGCCAACGCAACGCTCCGACGGGCCGCTCCCCCCAGCCCCCTCCCCAGAAGACCTCGAAGACCTCGGCATTTAACCCTCCCCCTCAAGATCCCACCCCTCCCACCCTCCCGCCATCT
>PXDR01000620.1 GCA_003566335.1 Cyanobacteria bacterium T3Sed10_344R1 | reverse complement strand
TGCCTAAAATCCTTGCCTTTTCTAGTCATCAGAATCTTACCATAGCCCAGGGCGACCCCTCGGTTCCGAGCCTATACATTAGGATACATTTCTCGCCTGGTTGTTGACTGAGATAGCCCTGAATCCCTTGATTTTTACTGCACTGGCGCTGTTCCCTTTGACTTCTGAGCGCCATCGCGGTCATTAATCGTCTCAATGGCTAATTGCCCGAATAGGGCAGCGTCTCAATGAAGAAACCGCCCGAACAATTGATTTGCTCGGGCGGAGTGTGGTGTGAGGAGTGAACGGAAACTTCCGTCTCCGCTTTCTCTTTTATATTGTATATGTGACAGTCAAAACTTTGCCACTTGTCCCCTAGACATATTGCAGAGTCTTCAAACTCAAGCTAATAACGTCCAAAGATTAGCGGCTAAAGTTAACGACTTTAGTCGATCACTCCTCCTAAATTAGCCCCGAAATTAGCCCCGACAAGTCGAAACTACTTGCCCATGCCGAGTTGTTGCGCCTTCTGATAGACCTTGCCCTCAGTTAGCAGGGACGGAGCAATCACCACTTCAACTTGCTGCATTTCCTTCAGGTCTTTGGCTCCCAGGGTGCCCATGCTGGTTTGCAGTGCCCCCAGCAGGTTGTGGGTGCCGTCATCCAACTGGGCTGGGCCGCGCAGAATTTGTTCTAGGGTGCCGGTGGTGCCCACGCTGATGCGGGTGCCCCGAGGCAGCACTGGGCTGGGGGTGGCCATTCCCCAGTGGAAGCCCCGACCGGGGGCTTCTTGGGCACGGGCAAAGGGAGATCCAATCATCACCCCGTCGGCACCGCAGGCAATACACTTGCAGATGTCGCCGCCAGTCACCAAGCCGCCATCGGCAATAATTGGCACATAGCGGCCCGTCTCTTGGGCATAGTCATCCCGAGCTGCAGCACAGTCGGCCACTGCCGTTGCCTGGGGGATCCCAACCCCCAGCACCCCCCGAGAGGTGCAGGCTGCTCCAGGGCCAATGCCCACGAGCACCCCAGCGGCCCCAGCTTTCATCAAGTTCAGGGTGACGTCATAGGTGACGCAGTTGCCCAGCAGGACTGGCATCGGCATCTCAGCGCAAAACTGGGCCAAATCTAGGGGGCTGACGGTTTCGGGAGACAGGTGGGCCGTGGATACCACCGTTGCCTGAACGAAGACTAGGTCTGCGCCTGCTTCTGCGATCGCACTGCCATAGCGCACCGCACCAGCCGGGGTAATGCTAACGGCAGCAATTCCACCCTGGGCTTTGATTTCGCGAATGCGCTGCTGAATCAACGCAGGCTGAATCGGCGTTGCATAGAGCGTCTGCATCAACCCGACAAATTCTTCTTTCCCGACCGCCGCAATTTTGTCCAAAATTGGGTTGGGGTCTTCGTAGCGGGTTTGAATCCCCTCTAGGTTCAACACCCCAAGCGCCCCAAGCTGGGACAGCTTCACCGCCATTCCCACATCCACCACGCCATCCATGGCGCTAGCGATGATGGGAATCTCGCGCTCAATACCGCCTAGCTGCCAGCGGGTATCAGCAAGCTGCGGATCCAGAGTCCGGGGTCCGGGAACGAGGGCGATCTCATCAATTCCGTAAGCTCTGCGGGCTGTTTTGCCTCGACCAATTTGCGTATTCACTGTTCATCCTTTCCCAAGACCATCAAACTAGACTAGCAAAGAACGTTAGGGGAATGAATGGCTGACTTCTCAACCCCCTAACTGCTCATACTGCTAATCCACTGGCACCCCACAACCTGACCGCCCCGTACCCTCAAGCCAGGGACTGTCAAGCAGGTGGTTGGGGAGCGATTGGGGTTAGAGAGTTGCGATCGCCCTAGGCAGACAACACCCACTGCACCAGGGTGCGGACGCCGTAGCCTGTGCCGCCAGGATTGTTGTAGGCGTTTTCTTTATCTGTCCAGACGGGGCCAGCTACATCGAGGTGAGCCCAGGCCGTTTCGGAGACGAACTGTTTGAGAAACAGGGCCGCCGTAATCGAGCCACCGGGACGGGGGCCGGTGTTCTTCATGTCGGCGACAACAGACTTAAGGCCGTCGAAGTATTTTTCCTCCATCGGCATGCGCCAGATTTTTTCTCCGGCGGTGTCGGCTGCTGTTGTCAAAGAGTCTGCGAGGGTATCGTCAGGGCTCCACAGCCCGGCAATGTCTTCACCCAACGCTACGACACAGGCCCCTGTCAGGGTGGCAAGATCCACCATGGCATCTAAGCCCAGCTTGTCGGCAAACACCAAGGCATCGGCTAGGGTGAGTCGGCCTTCGGCGTCGGTGTTGTTGACTTCAATCGTTTTGCCGTTGGAGGCGGTCAAGATGTCGCCGGGGCGCATGGCGTGGCCGCTGATCATGTTTTCTGTGGCGGCGCTAATGAAGTGAACCTCGACATCGGGCTTGATTTGGGCGATGGCTTTGGCGGCTCCAAAGGTGGCGGCGGCCCCGCCCATGTCGATTTTCATCATTTCGATGCCGCTGCCTGGGCCTTTGATATTAAGGCCGCCAGAGTCGAAGGTTAGCCCCTTGCCGATAATGGCCAACTTGCGCCGGGGGGTGCCGTCGGGCTTGTAGACCAGGTGAATAAACTTGGGCGGCAGGTCAGACGCCTGGGCCACCCCGAGGAATGCACCCATGCCCAGGTCTTCGCACTCTGCCCGCTCTAGAATTTTGAGGCTGAGGCCATAGGTCTCGGCCAGTTCAGTCGCCAGGTCAGCCAGGGCGAGGGGGGTAATCACGTTGGGCGGGGCGGACACCATGTCGCGGGCCAAAATGACCCCGTCGGTGATCCGTTGCCCCGTGGCTAGGGCAGCTTCTTGACCGGCCAGCTCTAGCAGGTGAACTGCTTCGACCTGGAAGTTGGGCTCGTTGTCCGACTTAAATCGGGTGTCGTGGTGCAGGGCCAACAACACCCCTTCTGTCAGCGCTTGGGCGGTGCGGGCTGGCGCGTTATTCCACATGGGAAAGCTGATGCCCAGGGTTTTACACTTTTCTCGCTTGGCAATCCGAGCCGCACTGGCGACTCCCCGCCGCAGACTTTCTAGCTTCAAATGGTCAGAGGAGCCTAGGCCGACCAAGGCCAGCTTTCGCACCGGGCCAGTGCGCCCCACGCGAATTACGGCAGTCGTTCCTTCTTTGCCCTTGAAGTCAGCTTCGTCAATTAAGTCTTGGAGTAACCCGCTCAGCCGCTGATTGAGTTCAGCTAACATGCCGCTGAGGGGCAGTGATTCTTCCGAAAGACCAATGGCTAGGCAATCCCCTGTCCAGGTGAGGCAAGATTTGTCGGTGGCAGTGAAGTCCATTCCCTATGCTCTATATGTTTTAACCCCTTATTAGTATTTCTTAAATCGCTCCGTTTGTGCTAAGCCATTGCACTAAAGCTGGGGAATCTGTCGGTAGGGCTGGGGCTAGCCCCAGTTTCGCTAGAATTTCGCTATGCTATCGCTGCCAGAGTGACCGGCCTTGCTGCGCGACATGAAATCACTGGGAAGCCTTTAGAAGTCTTGCGTCATGAAACCTCCTAACCTAGGCCGTGTAAAGCGGGCCTTGCCGCTGCTGGTCTTGGCCGGTGTCGGTGCCCTGACCCTGGGGCTAGCGGTGGCTCTGCTGCCGACCCTGCGGGAGTCAGAGTCGCTCACGTTATTAGACTCCCCAGAACCTGAGGGGGACAGGGCCACGGTGCTGACCCTGGCAACGCAGCCGCCGAGCGATCGCAGATCTGCCCTAGAAGATGTGGTGCAGCAGGGGGATGGTTTGGGGCAAGCCCAGGCGCGCTACCTGCTGGCAACGGATTTGATTAACCAAGACCAAGGGGGATCTGCCCTGCCCCTGCTGGCGGATCTAGAGGAAGATTTGCCGAGCTTAGCGCCTTACGTGTTGATTCAACGGGGGCGGGCGGCCACTGCGGCGAGCCAGCCAGAGGTGGCCCAGCAGGCTTGGCAGACGTTAATTAGCGATTACGCAGAAGATCCGGCGGCG
>PXDR01000395.1 GCA_003566335.1 Cyanobacteria bacterium T3Sed10_344R1 | reverse complement strand
GCAATAGCACCAGCCACTCTCCCAAGCGGCGTCTCATCGCAACCCTCCCCGGCACACCCGCGCAGCCTGCACAGCCCCAGGGAACCAGCCAACCCGCACCGTCGCCAACGCGACGATTCAATCCCTGTCGCAATATGAGCCTCAAGAAAGTTTTGCTGTGTCTTGCCGAGTGCTCGCCCTTCACTGCCGCCGCTCCCTTTCTATTGTATTTGCACTACAGCAACAGATTGATACGATTACAATAAGCGTAGAAATACAGAAAGATTCTTCACGCATACGACAGGGGTAAGGCACCGATTCGTGTAAAAATGGGCCACATCTCCTGAAACCCTTATATGGCAGTAGTTACAGCGCTCAAAAATTTAGGATTCTTGTGCTGGCCACGTCTCTTTCTTGCGGCTGCTCTTCTCTAGAGCCAAGGTAGAGGAGAGCTGAAGAAGTAGTGATCAACCTCATTCATAAGCTGAGCTTGTATCGGACAACTAGCCAGATCGCCGTAGTGGACTGAAATTGGACTAAAGGTGACCAGCAAGCTTCTATTTGGCCCTGCTAAGCCACAAAATCAAGGGCTGGAACCCCATAGCTGTCGTTGAGTAGTTGCGGTACCGGCAACTTTTAGCCCCCTTTATGACCATCAGCTCATCTTATCGATGGAGACTCGTCTCAGGGCAGCAATTGTCCACCATGCTGGGTTTGCAGCTTGCAGAGAACCCCGTGCGATGACCAGTATTCAAGATACCGCCTACCCTCGGCTCAACCATCAGCTCACCGCCAAAGCACTTATCACGGTCTACACCCCTTCTGATGAAGAACTGGTCTTGGCCGCCGGAATCACCCGCAGCCGCGTGACTAAAGTCGGCTTCTTAGTGCTTCTGAAAACCTACCAGCGGCTGGGCTATCCGGTACTCATGAAAGATGTCCCCGCCAGCGTTATTCGGCAAGTGAGCACCACAGCAGCGGTCACGGTCTCAGCAGCGGTTCTGGACAACTATGACCGCTCGGGCAGCCGTCGCCGCCATCTCAAAGTGGTGCGGGACTACCTGGGGGTGAGTGCCTATGGCGAGGCAGCCCAAAAAGCTCTGCTAGCGGCTATGACCACCGCCGCGCAGACAAAACATGATCTGGCTGATCTGATCAATGTTGCGATTGAGGAGTTGGTTAAAGCCAAGTTTGAACTACCGGCCTTTAGTACCCTAGTGCGTCAAGCCTATCAGGTGCGCACCACCGTAACGCAAGGGCTCTATGAGCAGGTGTATAAGGCGTTGAGTGCGGAGGACTACCTGAAATTGAACCGGCTCTTTATCCAGGAGGAGGGGACTTCAACAACCCTCTGGAATCAGTTGAAGCAAGAACCGGGGAAATCGATGTTGAGCCATCTGAATGACCTAGTGGAGCGTCTCCACTGGTTGCAGGACTGGCAGGTTGCTGTCCAGGTACTCACGGCCCTGCCTCCGGTAAAGCTGAAACAGTTTGCTGCTGAAGCCCAGACTCTGAGCGCCAACCAGATGCGGGAAATGGCGTTTCCAAAGCGGTATACCCTCGCAGCAGCCCTATTGTCGGTGCAATCTGCCCGCACCCTGGATGATTTGGCGGTGATGTTCATCAAACGGCTCAGGAAGATGCACCATAATGCCCGTGAGGCTCTGATGAACTATCGCCAAGAGACCCAAAAGCGCACTGATACCCTCGTTACAACCCTGCGTGAAGTAATTGTCGCTTACCAACAGGAGGGGGCTGTCGCAGAACGGTTAGCTGGAATCGACACCGTATTGGGCCATCAAGCCGATACCCTGCTAGAACACTGCGAGGCCCATATCGCCCATAGCGACAATAACTACCTGCCGTTCTTGCACCGCTTTTACAAGAGCCACCGAGCTACCCTATTTCGGTTCCTGGAGGTGGTGCCCCTGATGTCCAGTACCCAGGATCAACATCTGGAGGTGGCCATTCGGTTTATGCGGCACCATCGCACATCCCGCAGCACCTGGCTGGATGTGCCAACCGCTGAGACAAGTGAGCAGGCTACGGCCTCCCCATTTGAAGCCCTTGATCTGTCCTGGATTCCAGCCAGATGGTGGAAACTGGTCACGGGACAAGCCGCTTCCCAACGCTCAGTAGCGCCAAAACAACTGCACCGCCAACAGTTTGAGCTGTGCGTCTTCTCCCATATCTTGCTGGAGCTGCAATCGGGAGACCTCTACATTGCTGGCAGTGCTGACTATGGAGACTACTACAGCCAGTTAGTGACCTGGGAGGCGTATCAGGCTCAAATCAATGAGTACGGCCAGCAGGTAAATTTGCCGGTTGAACCAAAAGCCTTTGTCCAGCAGACGCAACAGTGGCTAGAAACCACGGCCACGACAACCGATGAAGCCTTTCCCACCAATACTCAAGTGGTCTGGAAGGACGAACAGTTAATCCTCCGACGGCAGCCGCGACAACGACCAGCGGGACTGACCCAACTCGAAGCCCTAGTGTCGGAGCGGCTCACGGCAGTGCACCTCCTCGACGTCCTGACAGACACGGAAGCCTGGTTGAATTGGACTCGTCACTTTGGCCCGATCTCGGGCCATGAGGCCAAG
Source organism: Cyanobacteria bacterium T3Sed10_344R1 (assembly GCA_003566335.1). Classification (GTDB taxonomy): domain Bacteria; phylum Cyanobacteriota; class Cyanobacteriia; order Phormidesmidales; family Phormidesmidaceae; genus PXDR01. The sequence continues at coordinate 1,406 of PXDR01000395.1, read as the reverse complement.
TTGGACAGTCCGGTGGGTCGCTATCTGGCGACCACCTTTTGCTATGGCTGCAACATTGGCCCCAGTCAGACCGCCCGCGCACTCAAAACGTTTGACCGCAAACAGCTAGCCTGGGTGAACCAGCGGCACATCACTGAAGAGACGCTGCAAACCGCCATCAGTGCCATCATCAATGCCTATAACCGCTTTGCTTTGCCGAAGTTTTGGGGCACCGGCAGTCGGGCTTCTGTGGATGGAACCAAGTGGGATATCTACGAGAATAACCTGCTAGCGGAATATCACATTCGCTATGGCGGCTACGGCGGGATTGGCTACTATCACGTCTCAGATACCTACATCGCTCTGTTCAGCCACTTCATTCCCTGTGGCGTCTGGGAAGCTGTGTTCATTTTGGATGGACTCCTGAACAATGAGTCTGACATTCAGCCTGACACCATTCACGGGGATACTCAGGCTCAAAGTGCGACCGTCTTTGCCCTGGCTTATCTTTTGGGCATTACCTTGATGCCCCGCATCCGGAACTGGAAGGCACTAACGTTCTACCGCCCTACTCGGGATGTGCACTATCAGCACATTGATGGGCTGTTCTCCGACACCATTAACTGGAACCTGATTGAAACCCACTTGCCCGATATGCTGCGCGTGGCTGTCTCCATTAAATGTGGGCAAATTAATGCGTCTACGATTCTGCGAAAGCTCGGCACCAATAGCCGCAAAAACAAGCTTTATCAAGCGTTCTACGAGCTCGGCTGTGCCGTTCGCACTGGGTTCTTACTCCAGTACATCAACGATGCTGACCTGCGCTCTAGCATCCAGGCGGCAACCAACAAGAGTGAGTCGTTCAATGGGTTCGTGCAATGGCTGGCCTTCGGGGATGACGGCACCTTATCCACCAATAGCCGCGATGAGCAACGGAAGCGCATCAAATATAACCACCTGGTGGCCAATACGCTGATCTTCTACAACGTCTTTGAACTGACGCGCATTCTCCATGATCTCAACCAGCAAGGCTATGAGTTTGAACCAGAGGCCATCGCTGGGTTGAGCCCCTATCTCACGCAACACGTGAACCGATTTGGGCTCTATCACCTGGATCTTGAACGACAGCCCCAGGCGATCCTCTATGACGTCTCGATCTCAACCAAAAGTTCTCAAGCTGGTCTGAAATAGGCCAATTTCAACCTCTGTAACTACCTGCTCACAAGGCTTTCAGGAGATGTGGCCCATTTTTACACGAATCGGTGGCATACCCCTACCAGACCAGGAAATCATCTGGGAGCTGGTCGCGGAGTATCGAGAATAGAAGCTGCTCACCCTGGCTGGCCTTGCTGGGGATAGCCGAGGGAATCATCTGGGCCATGAATTATTCTGCTGGCGTCTGTCTCATAGTGCCCGTGGGTTGGTGG
>PXDR01000316.1 GCA_003566335.1 Cyanobacteria bacterium T3Sed10_344R1 | reverse complement strand
GGCAGCGTCGCGCTCCGGCCTGTTTGACGCCGCTCATACTCCGCTGCACGCCGAACAATCGCCATCAGCTCGGCCCGGCTAACTGAAGCAGCAGGCCGGAAGGTGCCGCCCACATCACCCGTCACAATGCCGCTTTGCTGAGCAAAGGTGATCTTGGGGGCGCTCCAGCGACCGGAAGTGACATCGGGGAACGGGTTGCTGCCAACTGAGGTGGGCACGTTCATGTTGGGCACGCGGGTTTGCAGGGCGTCAATCACCATCGACACCGCCTGCTCTCGGGTCACCGCCTGACGAGGCCGGAAGGTGCCATCCTCAAATCCGGCAATAAAGCCAATTTCCGAAGCTCGGCCAATGGCGGAGGCGTAGACATCCCCACTGATGTCAGGGAAAGCAGGAGAAGCAGATGGCGGTGGGGTGCTAGGAGGGGTGCTGGGGGGCGTGCTCGGGGGGGCCGCAATCGGGCCACCGGATTCCTCTAACACCTGAGCCAGGGTGGCATCATTGGTCAGATAGTTGTGGCCCAGGGTTTGCCCTTGGAACGTGCGGCGGGTTAGCCGCCAGCCAGAGTTCAGCTGAATTTTGGTGAAGCCGTTGGGGCTGATACCGTTGGTGCGACCAATCCGAATTGGGGTCGATCCGTCCCGGGGTACTCCCAGCAGTAGCAGTTCGCTACCCGATTCCCGCAGTTGCAGGCGATAGGTGGAGCCTAGGTCTTGGTTATTGACTCGAATGGAATAGCCGTTGGAGTCGGTTGAGCGACCGCAGATGCCGCTGAAGTCAAAGTTCAGCAGCAGGGGCTCAACGGTGGTGGGGTTGGTGCCGGAGGTGCTCCAGCAGGGCCGAGCGTCAGTAATTTGCTCGATGATCAGCAGTTGCGGCCCGGTCAGACGACCACCAGGGGCAGCCACGGTGATGAAGCGGTCTTGGTTTAATTCGGACTGACCAAAGGTTTGGGCCGTTGCCGAACCAGCGCTAACAGCAATCCCAAAAGCAGCGACGGCCAGTGCAGCTGCTTTCAACGGACGGGATAAGCGCTGGGAAGCGGCAGGTTTAGCAGCAAATAAATTGGTAGGAAACTTAATCATGTCCTTGTCTACCTAGCGTGATTGAAGGTGTGGAGCAAACGGGTGTGGAGCAGAACCAGTGGACGGATCAATTCATGTTCATCGTCGCAGCTGGCTTGAAGCCCGTTGGCGAACAGCTCTGAGGTTGGTAGGCACCCTATTGATCCCAGGTGCGATCGCAACGGGCGATCCCATGGGCCACTAGGCTGTCGAACTGCCGCAGCAAGTTTTTTACCCCTCAGATACTATCAGCCCCATCGGGCAGTGCTTGCGAATCTATATGTTTAGAGAACTGCCGTAATATCCCCAAGTTTCTAGGGTTGTGACAGTTACTCAGGTGGTGTCTGCAACTTCGGCTCAGTTCAAAGATTTGTAGAAAGATTTGCAGTTTGAGCAAAGTCGATGTAAGAGCTCATTTTTTTAGATAAACGCCCAGGTAAACTCGTGGCACTTCGGGCCAGCACCATCGTCTACCCTTGATGAAGCGGTTTATCGCGCTAGCCCAGTCAAGTTCGCCCTGATCTCGCTCATCCCATGAAACCTGTTACTCTGCTTGCTGCCTTGACCGCGCTGCTGACCCTAGGTTTGAGCGCCACAGCCCATGCCTACGATCAAGCTGACCTAGAGCGTCTGCTAGATCAGAACGAGTGCCGGAACTGTAACCTCCACGGGGCTGACCTGCGGGACTACGACCTGCGGGGAGCCGACCTGTCCGGCGCGAACCTCCATCGGGCTAACTTGTTTCAAGTCCGGCTAGACGGAGCTGACCTGACGGAAGCCAACCTCAGCCGCGCCAACCTGGCTGAAGCTAGCCTGCAAGGAACCGACCTGAACCAAGCTGACCTGAACCATGCGCTGCTGCGCTACGCCGACTTCACCGCTGCCAACTTGGTCAACGCCAACCTTAATCGGGCCTATCTAGAAGAAACGGTCTTCCGCCAGGCCGAAATGCATCAAGCCAACCTGCGGGATGTGGTGATGGTCAGCGCTGATTTCACGGACGCCTTTCTCTGTGAAGCCACCAATCCCGTGGGGTTGCCCTACCGCCACAACTGCGCTCGGCCCCAACCGACCGCCCAGCCCTAGGTCTTTTCTGACCCCGAGCCTGATGGCTCTATCCGCTGCCGCACATGCCACCACTGCTGCACCTCGGCATCCAGGGTAACGGTGTAGAGGGTGACCACAAAGGGCGTAGACCGATAGCCTTGACCAACAATCTCGACAGAATAAGACGGATGCCGCCGGGTCGATAAATCAACCACCAATCGCCGCCCAACCCGTCGCCAGCTGGGTTCTTTGCCACGCCACTGCAACCGACAGCAGGGCCAAGGCAACTGCTCCCGATCAAATAACCGACAGCACGGCCCCACCACCCGATAGGTCAGATGTGCCCCCGGACTCTGAAAGATCTGTCCAGTGGGCCAAGGATGTACGGCGGTCGCAGGCAGGGACGGTATCATTAAGGTAGGCGAAACCGTGATTGAGCGGTTGTCTTGACGTAGTTTACGGGATCTTTCATGGCTGAACCAATTACGCCTGCTGTTAGCGATCGCATCTGCAAGCACATGAACGACGACCACGGCGAGGCCGTCCTGCAATATGTTCACGTCTACGGCAACACCCCTGCCGCTACTGCTGCCGTGATGGACGCCATCGACCCCGAAGGCATGACCCTAACGGCCCAAGTGAACGGCGAGGCTACCCCCGTACGGGTCACCTTTGACCACACCCTCACCGGAGCCGAAGATGCCCACCACACCCTAGTGGCAATGCTGAAGCAAATGCGGGTTCAGGCTCCTTAAGCTGCCCTCGACCTGACCTGGTGATGAGCGCTGATTTATGAGCGTTGAAGTTTGTTTTTTACCCGATAACGTCACCGTTCAAGCAGAAGTGGGTGAGCCCCTGCTGACAGTGGCAGAGCGGGCAGGGGTGACCATTCCCACCGGCTGCCTGATGGGGTCTTGCCACGCTTGTGAAGTGGATGTGGTGGAAACCGACCAGTCAATTTGCACCTGCATCAGCGGCGTGCCGCCAAATTTACCCCGGGTAACGCTAAATCTTTACAGTGATCCCACGTGGTAGAGCCTGAGTGCCCTTAGGTGCACTAGTGGGTGAGTTCAGCATCCCCCCGAGGCCAGATTTTGGCCTAGAGGCTGGCCCTGAGTTCGGTTCTACCTACCCCAGGGTGTGTTGCGAACTGTTACATTGAACTCACTGCTTAGCAGAGTGTCTTGAACTTGTGTAAAAGCTTGTGTAAATGCGGGCACTCTAAACCCATATCGTCCGAGCGAGGTAACTCCAATGAAAGACGCTCTCGGCCAAACTCCAGAGTTTTTTAGCAACTCAACTGACCAAGAAAGCAGTCTGTGGCGCTACGTGCAATCCATGGATCCAGGGCTGATTTCCCAGCTATCTCGCCCTGCTTCTGCCGAAGTGATGCAGATGATGGAGCACAACATCATTGGCCTGTTGGGTGGGTTGCCGTCCCAAAATTTTGAGGTCACCGTCACCACCGACCGCGACAGCCTGGGTCGGCTGCTAGCTTCGGCAATGATGAGCGGCTACTTTTTGCGGGGTGCAGAACAGCGCATGACCTTTGAACAGGCATTGACCAAGGTGGAGTCCCCTGAGGCTTAGCTGAAGCTGTGATGCTGCTGTGACCCCATTAGAGCCAAACTTAAGGCTAAATCGAGACTCGACGGTAGCTGAGCTGCCGTCGAGTTTTGTTGTGACTGGTTCTGTAGTTAAAGATCTGCGGCAATCTCTTTTAGATTGGTACGATTGCCACGGGCGGGACTTGCCCTGGCGACGCAGCCGCGATCCCTACGCCATCTGGGTGTCGGAGATTATGCTGCAGCAAACCCAGGTGAAGACGGTGCTGCCCTACTATCAGCGCTGGCTAGCCCAATTCCCCACCATGGAAGCCCTGGCGATC
>PXDR01000208.1 GCA_003566335.1 Cyanobacteria bacterium T3Sed10_344R1 | reverse complement strand
TGACGATTCGGCAAGTGACCTTGCCCAGACAGCGACTCCAGGAGTGGCGACAGCGGTTGATTAAGCTACCGGGCCAAACGTCGCAGATGGGCCTATGTGAACTCGTCGGACAAGGCCGTTTCTGGCGGCGACGGGCCAAGATTCGTCATCCTTTCGGCCACTTTCTCACCCATGAAGAACAGGCTTGGGTCGTGGCAGAACTCCAGCACTTTTGCCGCGAATCCTGAAGCCCTTGAAAAAAGCACAACTGTCCCTGGGCAATGCCAGGATGACGCCAGTCGAGGGTCAAATTAGGGACGGACTCGTTTCGGCACTTTGCGATTGGCGCGGGCGATCGCAAGTTTCTCTAGCCCCAAGGTAATCACGCCAATGGTGACAAAGGAAACGCCCAGAATTTGCACAATTTGCAGCGCAGACTGTGGCCCCGGCAAAATCAGCATCGCCAGCACCGCCGTCATCACTGGGCCACTAGAGGCAACGATAGAGCCTTCGGTGGCCCCCATGAACTTGAAGCCAAAGTTCTGGGACAGGTAGCCCACTAGAGTCAAGGCTGCTAGCACAATCGCCCCAATCACTAAGCTTGGGAAGCTGGTGGCGGGAGCATACACCACGCCGAAGGGGCGACTAAAGACTAGGAAGATACTGCTGAGAATAATGATGGTGCCAAATTGCAGCAGGGTGACCGGCACAGGGTTGATGCGGCGGAAGCTGATTTGCTGAGCAATTAGGTAGAAGGCAAAGGCCACGCTAGACAACACGGCAATCATGATCCCCCAAAGGGAAACGCCGTCCTGCAAATTAGCAACAATGCCAGGCCAGGCGACGAAGATAATCCCCATTGCGATCGCAGCCATTACCAGCCCCCGCAGCAGGGTCAACTGTTCCCCCAACAGCAGCTTCGCCATCGGCACTGTAATCAGGGGATACATGAACAAAATGGTGACAGCAACAGCAGGGCCAACCTCTGCGATCGCTCGATAGATCAAAATTTGGGACAAAAACAAAAAGCAGCCACTGCCTACCGCCTGCCATAGCGGGCGTTTATCCGAACTGCTGAGGGTTTGCTGTAAATCTGACCAGGTTTTGGGGTAAAGCCGAGTCGATAACAGGGCCAGCATCGGCAAAACAAAGAGCATTCGCCACCACAGCAGGCGCAGGGCGTTGGGCAAACTCAGGGGCAGCACCTGGGGCACAGAAAATAGCCCAAACACTTGCCCGCCATTGCCCACCACATTCACCACCACGTTGTGAATCGACAGGGCCACAGTGGCAATGAGCACCAGAATGAAGCCCTTTTGGACTGGGGTGAGATTACTGGTAGTGCTAGGGGCAGCCGCAGGCTGAACGAAGCGATTGGCCGGCGTCCGAGGAATGGGGGGCAGATCGTAGCCCGTGCTATACCCCGGCTCATAGCTATTTACGGCTGGGCGGGGATGGCTGGTGAGCTGGGTTTGTAGCTGCACATTCAGGCGGCTGACCAGGGCATCGAGGATGACTTCTCCCTGCTGCTCCATGCTGTGCATTCGGCTGATCTGCTGGGACAGGGCGCTTTGATAGCTGTTGAGATCCTGCTGTAGGGAATGCAGGGTGCCGTTAAGGGTGGTGTCGAGGGAGCTGAGTAGCTGATAGGCATTGTTGAGCGGTGGTTCCCCTGCGATCGCACCCGTTTGCGCCCCGGCAGCGTACCCAGTTCCAACCTGTAACCGGCTGTTGAGATGAGTCGCTAGGGCTTGAGCCAAGCGCTTGGCCCAAAGCTGCTGTTGGGCCTGCTGCTGTTCAGACAGGGCCACCTGATGATTAGCTTGCAGGGCCTGGTACTCATGGCGCAGGCTTTGGTAGTCGCCCTGAAGCTGTTCGAGATCATCAACCAGCCGCGCCTTTTGATACTGCAATCGTTCAATATCTTGGGCAAGCTGGCTGGCTAATGACTGTTGGAGCGATCGCACATCTTGTGTGAGCGATCGCAGCGCATCTGCCGCGTCCCCAGTCGTGGCCGCGCCCTGATACCCTGGATTGTTTTGCGGCTCCATGCCTTTCGTGCCCCCGATGTCTGGCCCAATGTCTTAATGAATTCGGCCCCAAGGCACAACCACCTTCAGAGCAGAATCGAACAGAATTGTATCTACTGTGCCCCAGGGTAAGACCAAATCCACAGAAAAACTCGAAACCGGAACTCAAAATTCAAAATTCACGGTTTGAAATTGCTGGGTAGGAGGGGATTTGTACCCCTGGTTGGGGGAAGGCGGTTTTTGATTGTTCAGTGAGGGGGGAGGAGATGTAGGGGTTGGCTAAACCCGCCCCTACCATCGCCCCTGCGTAGCCCCTATGTAGCCCTGGTTGTCTGGGTGTTGTGTGTGTGTGGCGCGTTTCGCGTGCTGGCTATCCGTTGACGCTCTGGCGTAATTGCTCGGCGGCGGCTGTCAAGGCTGCCCCGAGCTGTTCTGGCTGGCGTCCCCCGGCTTGGGCCAGGTTGGGCCGTCCGCCGCCGCCACCGCCGGTAAGCTTGGCAATGCCGCCGATGAATTTTCCGGCCTGGAGCCCAGTCTTGATCACCTGGGGGCCAAAGGCGGCAACTAGGCTGACTTTGGCGGCTTCTGGTACGGAACCCAGCACCACGGCGGCATTGTCTCCGAGCTTTTGCTGAAGCCGTTCAGCCGCAGTCTTGAGGGCATCGGCGGCCACCCCTTCTAAATCGGCAACTAGAAGCTGATAGTCCCCAACGGTTTCGGCCTGGGTGATGAGTTGATCGGACTTCAGGACTGCTAGCTCCCCTTTCAGTGCTTCCAGGGACTTTTGGCTGGTCTTCAGCTCAGTTTGGAGGTTGGCAACGCGCTCAGTTAGCTCCTCAGGCTTAGCCTTGAACCGATCGCAGAGTTCCCGCACCACCTGATCCCGCAGGTTGAGATATTCCAGCACTGAGGGGCCAGCTACCGCCTCAATCCGGCGCACACCAGCGGAAATGCCGGATTCTGCCGTAATTTTGAACAGGCCAATCTCTGCCGTATTGCTGACGTGGGTGCCACCACAGAGCTCCATCGACACGCCGGGGAAGTCAATCACCCGCACTTCCGCCCCATACTTTTCGCCGAACATCGCCACTGCGCCTTTGGCTTTGGCTTCGTCAATCGGCATCACGGCTACATCAGCCCCGTGGCCCTCAGCAATCCAGGTATTGACCTGATCTTCGATCTGCTGTACATCTTCGGCGGTGAGGGCGCGGGGACAGTTAAAGTCAAACCGCAGCCGGTCAAAGGACACCAGGGAACCAGCCTGGGAAATGCCGGGATCAATCAACTTCTTCAGAGCAGCTTGCAGCAGGTGGGTCGCCGTGTGGTTCGCCTGAGCCCGCCGACGGCAGGCCCGGTCAATCTGTGCGGTGACCCGATCGCCGCTGCGGATCTGCCCCCGCTCTACCCGCCCCAGGTGAATAAACAGCTCACCCTGTTTCTGCACATCCTCAATTCGGATCACCACATTGTCCCCAGACAGGTAGCCGCGATCGCCAATTTGCCCGCCAGACTCGGCATAGAACGGGGTTTGGTCTAGCACCAGCTGCACCGCCGTTCCGGCCTCCGCTGATTCAGCCGCGAGACCATCGACCAGCACCCCAGTGACCACGCTGGTGCTAGCCGCCTCGGTATAGCCCAAAAAGGCGGTGGCTTTCAGGTTAGCCCCTAAGCGTTCCAGATCGCCCTGGGCCATCAGGTCAATGGTTTCGTGGGCGTCTTTAGATCGCTGGCGCTGTTCGGCCATTGCCGCTTCAAATCCGGCCACATCTACTGTGATGCCCTGTTCTTCAGCAATCTCTTGGGTCAGCTCTAGGGGAAAACCATAGGTGTCGTAGAGCACAAACGCATCTGCACCGGAGATTTGCTGCGGCTGCTTCTCCAGAATATCGGCCAACAGCTTTTCGCCCCGCTCCAAGGTTTCCAGAAAGCGGGCTTCTTCCCGAGCCAGTTCCGCCGTGATCACGTCCTGCCGCTGCCGCACGTTGGGATAAGGCGCTTCTGAGAGT
>PXDR01000409.1 GCA_003566335.1 Cyanobacteria bacterium T3Sed10_344R1 | reverse complement strand
CCTAGAGAACTACCAACAGCCCAACGGCACCGTTCAGGTGCCTGAAGTTTTACAGCCTTACCTGGGGCGAGAGGGGCTCTAAATCCAAGCCAAGTCCAGAGCTAGAGTTTTGCTGACAGGAACACTCCAGATCCTGAGCTGGACTTGGTATCACCGTGGAACTCTACATAATTCCCTAGAATAGGAAAAGCGTTTAGCAACTTTTAGCATTTTCTATGTTCGTACTGGCTACGATCGCGGTTTTAGCGCTCTTGATTGTGGTGCATGAGTTGGGCCACTTCATGGCCGCTCGGCTCCAAGGCATCCACGTCAACCGCTTTTCTATCGGCTTCGGCCCAATTCTGTGGAAGTATCAGGGGCCTGAAACCGAGTATGCGATCCGGGCCTTTCCCTTGGGGGGCTTTGTCGGCTTCCCCGATGATGATCCCGACAGCGAGATTCCCCCGACTGATCCCGACCTGCTGAAGAACCGCCCCATCTTTGATCGGGCGATCGTGATTAGCGCTGGGGTAATCGCCAACCTGGTATTTGCTTACCTGGTGTTTGTGGTTCAGTTCACTGGCGTAGGCGTCCCCGATGCCTTCAACCTCCAGCCTGGCGTCCTGGTGCCCCAGGTGATGTCTGACACTAGCCCCGCTGCCCAAGCTGGCATCCGGGTGGGTGACGTGATTATTGCCGCCAACGGTGAACCCCTGGACGCTGAAGAAAACACGATCCAAGAGTTTATCCAGTTCATCCAAGAGAGCCCAGAAGAACCGATTGATCTCACCCTGCGTCGCGGTCAGCGAGAGGTTGACGTCACCGTCACCCCAGAAATTGGCCCCGAGGGCAAGGCGATCATCGGCGTCAGCCTGATCCCCAACACCACCACCCAGTACCGGCGACCCAACGGGGTATTTGAGGTGTTTAGCTTAGCGGCCCAAGAATTCCAGACCATGTTTCTGCGAACGGTGCAGGGCTTTGCCTCGTTAATCGGCAACTTCTCCCAAATGGCTAGCCAAGTGGCGGGGCCGGTGGGCATTGTCAATCAGGGGGCAGGATTGGCTCAGTCCAACATTGCGACCCTCTTCCCGTTCACAGCTCTGATCAGCATTAACCTGGCGATTATCAACATCCTGCCTTTGCCCGCCCTAGATGGCGGTCAACTGGCCTTCTTGATTGTGGAAGGACTGCGGGGTAAGCCCCTGCCCGATCGGATTCAGGAAAATGTGATGCAGACGGGGCTCGTACTCCTGCTGGGGCTGGGTATCTTTTTGATTGTGCGGGACACCACCCAGCTTGATGTCTTTCAGAATATGCTGCGGTGACGGTGACGCCCAAGCGACGCACGAAGAAACAGCGGGCGCTGGAAATTTTGCAGCGGCTGACGGATCTATACCCGGACGCTACCTGCTCTCTGGACTACGAAACCCCAGTGCAGCTGTTAGTGGCGACAATTCTGTCCGCCCAATGCACCGATGAGCGGGTTAACAAGGTCACCCCGGCCCTGTTCGCCCGCTTTCCTGATGCGGTTAGCTTGGCTGGGTGTGAACTATCGGAGCTAGAGGCGCTGGTGAAGTCCACTGGCTTCTATCGCAACAAGGCCAAGAATATCCGGGCGGCTTGCGCCAAGATTGTCAGCGACTTCGACGGCGAGGTGCCCCGCACCATGGCGGAACTGATCACCCTGCCAGGGGCAGCCCGCAAGACGGCAAATGTGGTGCTGGCTCATGCCTTTGGCATTAACGCTGGGGTCACGGTAGATACCCACGTCAAGCGATTGAGCGGACGCTTGGGCCTGACGAAGCACACTGACCCGATCAAAGTTGAGCAGGATTTAATCAAGCTGTTGCCCCAGCCAGACTGGGAGAACTGGTCAATTCGGCTGATCTATCACGGGCGGGCGGTTTGCATGGCCCGGAATCCAGCGTGCGATCGCTGCACCCTGGCTGACCTTTGTCCCACGGGTAAAAAGACGCTGAAATAGCAAACGCCCCAATTCCCGGCGTTAAAACGACCGGGCTAAAAGCGTATGTCCCCTGAAGGGGACAGGAACCGTGCCCCATTAACCAATCATCCTGGTAATTCAAGAGAATGTCTCGACACCAGGGTAAGCCAGGATTTTAGCGTCTTGGCTAAGGAGGGGAACGTTCAAGACTTTTGCGGTAGCGACGATGATTTGATCGGCGGGATCGTTATGAAAGCCTTCTAGACGGGTGGATTGGAGAATGGTTGGCAGGCTGAGATCGATGAGTTCAATGCCGGGATAGGCCAGGGCCAGCTCTAGCCACTCATCTACGGAGCAGTCGAAGCTTAATCGGCCCTTTTCAACTAATTTGGCAATTTCCCAGCAGGAAATAATACTGATACCTAGCCCACTGCCTTGGTGGGTCTGGATAATTTCCAGGTTTGCGGAAGAGAGTTTTGGGGTCTCATCGACCCACCAGATCCAGATATGGGTATCCAGAACAATCATGCAGAGGCTTCCCAAGTTTCGGCGGCTACAGGCTCGTAGGGGTCTTCGTAATGGCGAACTTTGCCACGAAGGGGACGCTGTTCTGCGATGGACTGGGCGTTACTGGCGCGAAGATCTTGCTTGAGGGAGTTCAAAATCATCTCAATGGCGCGAATCCGCTCTTCGATGGAGGCACCATGCAGTTGATTTAAGATATCTACGTCCAGCATGACCTGGGCCTCATCATTATGATTAACACCGAGGATGCCATGAAAAATGGTACCCAACCAACTTCACCATGCCCTCTCTGCCTGGCTCGGTCAAGCCTTGCGCTTATTCGGTTTGCTGGTCTTGGATCCACTGGTCAAATTCGGTGGATTCTAACAGTTGCTCAGTGATCTGTTGATATAGCTTTTTGACGTTGTCGTAGATCAGTTCTAGCTCCGCTAAATGGGCCAGTAGGCGGGGGTTTTGCTCGTCTAGAAGCTGAATCAGCTTGAGGCAGTCTTCGGCAGAATCGGTATCTAGGGAAGCGAGATCGTGGTGGAGCAGTTGATTGCGCTCGGCCACGACTTTAGCGAGCTTTCTGCGCTTGGATTTAGACAGCTTGATATCGCCGTGGGCAATCAGGGTAGAAATTCCCTCGCCGTAGGATTCGATGTCGTCGGGGATATCCTTCGGCTTGCGCAAAAAGTTGCGGTTGAAGTCGTGAACTAACCGACCGAGGGTGGGGCTATTGTGCTGACTCAGGTGGTAGACCGCTTTTTTGCCAGATTTTTTGCGATCGCCAGCTTCCTGTTGGTGGATTGACAGCAATATTTTCAGGATGGCTTCAATCTTGGAGAAGTTGACGATATTTCGCCCCAGTTTTCCTAGGGCTTCCCCCCTGGTCGCATCCAGGTCTAGGGTTTGAGCTTGAGCTTGATTGGAGGGTTGAGTTGAGTCTGGATTCGGGGATAGACCTAAACCGTGAGGCAGGCTGGGGTTGGCGACTTGAGCTGAAGTTTGGCTTGGGGACTGATCTGGCTGCTGACCTAGATCTGGCTGATCTGGGGCTTGAATGAGCACTGAGTCATTTTCGACTGGGATTTGATCCATTGTGAGCAGCGTCTCAGCTTGAGTCCGGCGATTCTGCTTTTATGGCTTCCAAGCTTAGCAGCTCAAATCTGGTTTGTTGAGCGTTGGCGCTTATTCAGAGGCTGCATCAAGGTCGGCGTCAGAGTCAGCCTCAGCGTCTGCTGCTGCGGTGAGGGGATCGCGCCAGAAGGTGATGTCGGGGCCGAGGGGACGCAAGGTGGTATTGGGGTAGTAGAACTGCAAAATGCGGCTGTGATTCCAGCCGAGAGCCCCTAGGCGATAGGCTCCGGTTTGGCTCATACCGACGCCGTGACCAAAGCCACCGCCAACAAAGGCGTAGCCGGTGAGGGTGGGTTCTGTGCTGCCTGGTGCGGGGGCAGCATAGGTGGGTTCTACATAGAACAGCAGGCTGCGAGGGGGCCAGAGGGCGCGAACAATTTCATCTTTTTCCAGGGGGATGGGGCCGAGGTCGGTGTAGACCGTTAGCTCCTGAACCCGACCGGCT
>PXDR01000091.1 GCA_003566335.1 Cyanobacteria bacterium T3Sed10_344R1 | reverse complement strand
CTGCCCCCCATAGCGCCAGCGGGCGTAAGCGTCAGAAATTTCGCTGACGATGGGCGCTTTGGTAAAGCGAGACTGGCGAGATAAGTGCTGGGCATACTCTAGGGGGGTTTGATGGGGCAACTTGGGAAAGCCCTGCTGAGCTAACCAGTCCAGCATTTTTTGGTAGAGGGTTTCCATGGGCGCAAGTTGGCTGAGCCAACGCTGATGCCGCCACTGCCGCCAGCCCCAGAACAGTAGCCAACCCACAAACCCCGCTGCAATCACCCCGGCACTGCCCAGGATAATCAGCACCCAGTCCCGGCCAAAGAGCGGCGTCAACCAGGCCACCAGGGCCGACAGGGCACTCCCAATCGCGCCAAACAGCCCGGTCAACACCCCCGTCACTGGCGACGGCAGCCACCCTGCCACCCAGTTCCAGAACTGCCGCAGCACGCTAAACGCCTGGAATTCTTCAATCGATGGCGGAATCAACGGATGGCCGGGAATTGGGTCAAAGGCAAACCAGCCATGCTCGGGGAAATACACCTCGGTCAGGGCATGGGCATCGGTGTTTTTCACCACGTAAAACCCGGTGAAAGGGTTGAACTCGCCGGGGCTAAAGCCCACCATCAGCCGGGCCGGAATGTCCAAGGAGCGCAGCATCACCGTCAGCACCGTCGGGAAGTGGTCAGGATAGCCACCGCCGTAGGTGAACAGAAACGCCTCAACCAAATCTTCAGACTCATCAAAGAAGGGTAGGTCGTCTTGAATGGTGTAGCGCTGCTTAATGGCCTGGGCTAAGTACAGCGCTTTCTCATAGGGGTCGGTGAATGGTTGCTCAGACGTGGCTAGCAGTTCTTCAGCCTGCTCCCGCACCCGATCGCGAAGACCTTCTGGCAGCTGCAGGTAATGGCGCTCAATCCCAGGCGGATAGTCCGTGGGGGCCGATCGCAACAGGGTGCGATCGCGGTAGCGCACCTGGGAAATCACCGTGTAGGTAATCCCTTCTTCAAATCCTACGGGGGAGCGCAACGTGCCCTCTGGATCAATGCCAATTTCAGCCGTGGGAAAGTAGATATCGCTGGGCTGATACATCGCCGGAATCACGTTGGGCAGATTATCCACCATGGTGTAGGTCTGGATAATCTCCCGCCGTTCGCTGCGGGTGGGCGACCAGGGCAGCCGGGTTTGAAACGAGAGGCGCGATCGCTGTAAAACCTCAATGTCGTCATTACGGGAGACCTCCCACCCTTGACCGGTGTAGCGGTCAAAGGCCATTACCCGCCAGAACCCTTCTGCTTGCGATCGCACCCGCATCACCACCTTCGGGGTCAGGGTACCCCGAAGGTTTTGGTTCATCCGCTGGTTAAAGCCGTAGTAGTAGGTATCATCCATCTGCCCCGGCAGATCGAAGTCACCTTCGCCAACCCCGCCACTGCCTTCACCGTCTTCCTCCCCAGTGCCAGATCCCTGACCAATGCTGTAGCCAGGATTGTTAATCTGGCTGCCGTCAAACTGCCCCGGCGCGTCAATCGTGGCGCTAATCGGGAAATTTCGCAGTTGGTAGCCCGGCAGCCGAGGCAGCAGGGCAAAAATTCCCAGGCCCAGCACCATAATTAGGGCCAGCACCGTACCAAGGCGACCCAGGCGCAACTTACCGGGGCCGCGCTGCCAAGACTGGCCCAACAGCCCCAACCGGGAGCGGTAATCTAGCACCAGCACCGGCAGCGCCACCACCAAAAACACCAGCAGCAGCGGCGCAAAGGCAAAGGTCTGACTGACCGTCGCCGCTACCCCGATCAGAATCAAACCAATAATGCTGGAATAGCCCAAATCCTTACGGCGGGGCAGGTCAAAGCTGTGGAACACCTGTAGGTGAATCAACAGCTCTGCCAGCAGCACTCGGGTATCACCGCCCCGGCCAAACATCTGGGCCAAAAACACCGCCAAGGCCACCAACATGCCAATAGCAATGCAAAACTTAGCGGCCACATTAGACCGATGCCGTCGTCGCCAGCTCCAGATTGCGCCGACCCAGCTAATCGGAATCGCCACCAGGTTGAACCAAGAGGTCTCGGTCACCCCAGCCGCCGCCACGGTTACCGACGCAATTCCCACCGTTACCAGGATTTGCACCAACACCCGCAGCCACAGGGAATCCTCTGGCTGAACCGCATTTCCTTGTTGCAGCCGCTGTCGCCAAGTTGGCGATGGTGAGTTAGCCGTCATCGGTTCCCCTTTCCCAGGCTGAGCCTACTCAATTCCACCGCGATCCTAACGGAATTGGGGGAGATAGGGCACCCTGTCAGCTCAGCTGCAATGGGTTCAGCGATGCTAGGCGCTTATTCAGCCGCAATCGTCAGCGCAAATTGTAGGGGCATCCCAATCCCGGTCAAGCTAATTTCTAGGCTGTGGGGATGGTTAGGGCGAGGGGCCACCAATGTCGCGCTGAGCAGCCCGGCCTGGGAGCGCTGGGCTGACGACGTCAACCCTTCGCCAGCCAGGGTCAGGCTACCCCCAGTCGGAATATGGGCCTGCACGGTCAGTTGGCCGGGAGACTGGGCTTGGTAAATGCCCTGGACTCGCACCATGCCTAACGCCGTTTGCCAGTCTCGGGTAACTCGGGGCGTTTGGGCCGAGACGGTCAGGCTGAGGGCAGAGAGAATTTCTTGGGCCGCCAGCATAGAGAGGGCAATTTGCTGCTCTTGGCTGGCCTGGTCATAGCCCATGTCCTCCAGTTCTGCCGCAGGAGCCTCAACCAACCCAGACCGATAGGCCGGGGTCAAGACTAAACCGGCAATTTGCTCTAGGGCCTGAGGCTGTTCTGGAAATAAATCTTCCACAGCTTTGACCAGACGAATACCCTGTTTGAACGAGGTCTGGACAATGTCTTGACAGCGCTCTAGCAGGGTCGCCAGCACTAAATCTGGCGGCAACACCGGCAGATTTAGAGACGAGCGCAGTTGGGCCGTCCAGGGCTGAGCTAGGGCTAGATCGGTGCCCAATAGACCAGCCGTTTCGGGATAGTCCATGAGCTCAGACTCCCAAGGGAAAAGCGGGGGCCGCTGTTCAAATTCTGCTTGGAGCCGACGTTTCAGGAGGGCTTGAAAACGATTATCCACGGTAGGTTTCTCGCTAATGAATCGGAGTGAATGACGGGCATTGCCTGATGGGAGCAGTCAAAGGCTGGTTCAGAATCTAGTTCAGGTTATCTAGGTTTCAAGTTATCTAGATCAGATTCTGGTTCAGAATTAAACGACGTGATGCGATCGCAGGCCCCAGATGGTCTATGACCCACTATTCATCGCCGGATTTTGTGAGTCCGGACATAACCAGAAACAACCCTAGCGCCTTAGCACCTGGCGCTCCCCTTGGCGACAGACTTAGCAGAGGCACAGACTTAGCAGAGGCGCAGAGGCGGGATCGCTTAGGGATTGCGAATTTCCCAGGCTTGCTCCAACAGCTTAGACCACTGCTTTTGCACCTGGATGAGGGTACAGCCCAAGGTGTGGGCAATATCTGGATTGGGTTTCCCCGCCTTTTTGAGTGCCAGTAGCTGCGCCTGACGCGGATTGAGGCTGGCCTCTAAGGTCTGCCACTGCTGGGGCGTCAACCCTAGGTTATTGCCTAGGTCAGCTTCTAACCACTCGTGAACCAACTCCCAGTGGTGGGCCAAAGAAAAACGGATGAGATGATAGCGGAAACGCTGTTGCAAGTAGTCCCGTTCTCGGGGGGTGAGGTTAAGTAAAGACTCAATCTCACTGGTGGGCAGATCCATCAGCCGCAAGGTGAAGTAATCCGCGCAATCGGCTTGGTCATTTTGCTTCAGGTAGTCCATCAGCGCTTCCACCACCCGATCTCGCAGAGACTCCTCCGGCAGGGGATCTCCATGGGCCACCAGTTGCTCTCGCAGCCGAGCATTGGACGTGAGGGGCGATCGCACCTGATCCCCATCACCACTGTTTTCAGTGCTTTGCTCAATATCTAAAGCTGTTTCCGGGGGCTGCTGTCGAGAAAACGTCTGAGCCCGCAGAATAAT
>PXDR01000028.1 GCA_003566335.1 Cyanobacteria bacterium T3Sed10_344R1 | reverse complement strand
TGCTCCACTTGTTTCACCAACCGAGCAAACCCGGCTACCCGCATCGGCAGCAGGTAGGTTTGGTCGCGGTCATTCTTGCTGACAAAGTAATAGACCAGGCCACCCTGACCCGTCGATCGCGGCTTTAGGGCAGCAATGTTGTCCCAGGTGAGCTGCCAGCCCCGCCGCCACAGCCAGTTAATCCAGCTGGGATAACGCACCCAAATTCCGGCTTCGGTCAACACCACCTGCTCGCTCAAGGCTCCATAAAGTGCGATCGCACCCAAGACCGCCCCCACTGTCAGCAGCCAGGGCGGCACCGGAGCCTGGGTCACCGCCGCCAAAAACGGTAGAGGCAGCAGCAGTGCAGCATACAGCAACAGCAACGTCAGCCGAATCAACGGCGACAGGCGAAAACGGTCAATCTCGGGGGCGGTGCTGACCGGTGTTGCGATCGCAGGCGATGAAGGCGGTGAAGAAGAAGCCATCGGCAAAATTAACCCTGGGAAAATTCACGCTTTATAAATACTGTTGAACCACCGTCCACCCCGTCCAGCTCACGGCTGCCAGAGCCAGAAAGAGCAGACCGTTTATCCCCAAATGGAGCGATCGCGCCCAAGGCCGTTCAGGGCTAATCCGGCTAGCGCTCCAGGCTGAGACTCCCACCAAAGCGACTACAGTCAACCCGGCGGGCAAATGAATCGAATGCCCCAGGCTGCCGTGTTCGCCGATGGTGCCCACTAAGCCAATGCTCAGTAAGCCGACCACCAGCAGCACCAGACCACTGCCCACTGTAATGTGAGCCACCCGAAGCCATTGGGGTTGATGCGATCGCAGTCGGGTGTAGCGCAGCCCGCCGCCGCTAATCAACAAAAGCGTATAGGCCGACAGAGTGAACCCCATCGACCAAGCCGCAATTCGCCATAACCATATAAAGCTGGGAAGATCCAACGCAGTCCAAGCGACCCGAAAGCCGCCACATCTCAAGACGGTACTGTCACCTTACCACGACTACTTTTCCGACCTTCACCATCCTTCACCGGCCCCCAACTATTCCCCTGGAGTCGCGCCCACAGGCACCGCAGACTCATCTTCCTCTGGCAGGGGCGTCGGCGCAGGGGGATCTGCTTCTTCAACGACCTCCAAGCTACTGCAGGGAACCGTGTCCGACAAAATCGAACTGGCCATCATACCCGTGTGGATTTCTAGTAGCGCCGATGCCGTCGTCTCAAACATCAGTCGCTGACCCGGAAACACCACCCGCTCAAAGTACCAGTCCGGCACGTTCGTGATTCGGGCAACCTGGATTTTGCTAGTCGCATTGATGTAACAACAAACAATTTTGCCATGACGCTCTGGCGGCAGAGAATCGAGGATTTGAGCCATAGGGGTAAAGGGGTGTAACTGCCGGATTTACTGTCGCCTAAACGCTAACACCGGGTGATCCCTAGCGGCTGTAAAGGCGACTACCATCTCATTCCCCGACTTAATTTACCTTTACTAAAATTAAATCCAGCTTGCGTTTCTTGACATTTGGGGATCAGGAGAAATCAGCCTTTCCCTGCTAGAAATCGCTAATCTTGGGCAAAGACAAAGAAAATCAGAATTTTGTCTAGCCGAATCGCAAGTTTGCGAGAGCTATAGGTCAATAAGTCGAAATTCCAGATAACTTTTCCCAGACTCTGGGCCGCTACCGCTCCCCAGTCCCCCGGGTTGTAAATCTGAGTGTTATCGTAAAGATATATGAATAGTCTGAGCTCCACCGAAGCCAGTGACCAGTCTTAACCCGCTCTGACTGGTTGCCTTGGCCCCTTGGTGCTCCCCTAGTCTTACCCCCGTCGGGGTCGCTTCAGTCCCATCTTTGAATTCTTGGGGACGACGTAATCCCGGCTTTGCAGATAGTCCCCATGGTCTCAACTCCTATGAGCAGCGATCGCATCCTTTACGTCCGACTTCCCTGCAACCCCATTTTCCCGATTGGCGTGGTTTACCTCGCCGATCACATTCACAAGCTCTTTCCCCAAGTTCAGCAGAAGATTTTTGACCTTGGGGCCGTTCCGCCCTTGGACTTCAAGCAAGCGCTCAACGACTGCATCGACAGCTTTCGCCCCACGCTGCTGGTGTTTTCCTGGCGGGACATCCAAATCTATGCCCCCGTAGGCGGTCGGGGCGGCAACCCGCTGCAAAACGCCTTCGAGGTGTTTTATGCCCGCAACCCCCTAATCAAGCTGCGGGGAGCCTTTGGCGGTCTGCGGGTGACCACGGCCTACTACACCGAACTCTGGCGCAACCAGGGCCTGATTAAGCAAGGTCTGAAGCGGGCTAAGCGCTACTGTCCCGAGGTCAAAGCCGTCGTGGGTGGCGGTGCGGTCAGCGTGTTCTATGAGCAGCTTGGCAAAGCCCTGCCCAAAGGCACCATCGTCTCGGTGGGAGAAGGGGAAGCCCTGCTAGAGAAAATGCTGCGCCAGCAGGACTTTCTAGGTGAACGCTGCTACGTGGTGGGCGAAACCACCCCTCGGGATCGAATGATTCACGAAGCCCCCACCCCAATCGAAAAGACCGCCTGCAACTACGACTACATCGACACCATCTGGCCCGAGTTTGAGTACTACCTGCAAGAGCAAGACTTCTACGTCGGCGTTCAGACCAAGCGCGGCTGTCCCCACAACTGCTGCTACTGCGTCTACACCGTGATTGAAGGCAAGCAGGTGCGCATCAACCCGGCAGACGAAGTCGTGGCGGAAATGCAGCAGCTTTACCAGCGCGGCATCCGCAACTTCTGGTTCACCGACGCCCAGTTCATTCCGGCTCGACGGTACATTGATGACGCAATTGAGCTGCTGGAAAAAGTCCTGGCTGCCGGGATGAAAGACATCCACTGGGCGGCCTACATCCGGGCCGACAACCTCACCCCCCGGCTGTGTGAGCTAATGGCCCAAACCGGGATGAACTACTTTGAAATCGGCATCACCAGCGGCTCTCAAGAACTGGTGCGCAAGATGCGCATGGGCTACAACCTACGCACCGTGCTAGAAAACTGCCGAGATCTCAAAGCTGCTGGGTTCAACGACTTGGTGTCGGTCAACTACTCCTTTAACGTGATTGACGAGCGGCCTGAAACCATTCGCCAAACCGTGGCCTATCACCGCGAGTTAGAGCGAATCTTTGGGGCCGATAAGGTCGAGCCAGCTATCTTCTTTATCGGCCTACAGCCCCACACCCATTTAGAGGACTATGCCTTTAAGCACGACATCCTCAAGCCGGGTTATAACCCCATGAGCGTCATGCCCTGGACGGCCCGCAAGCTGCTGTGGAATCCAGAACCCCTGGGATCGTTCTTTGGGGAAGTGTGTCTCCAAGCTTGGCGGCGCAACCCCAATGACTTTGGCCGAGAGGTGATGGCAATTCTAGAAGAACGCCTGGGCTGTGCTCCGTTAGAAGAAGCCCTCAGTGCGCCCCTCAGCGATGCACCGCGCCCCTTGGCCGCCGCGTCAGCATAGGGGGCTGAGAGCTCGGGGCACGTAGAGATCTCTCTAGGATCTCTCTAGGATTTCTCTGGGATTTCTCTGGGCTCTTTCTCCAAACCGCCCACCGGACAATCAGCTAGGGTACGCTAACGGAGTGCCCACCGCCCGAAATTTATCCTCATACCCACCACATCGGGAATCAGCGCAGTGACAGGGACAACGCCATGCTAGACGGCTCCATTCTGAAGCAGTTAATCGACGAAGATCAGGGAATTGCCCAGGCAACAACCCCCCTGAACTTTGGGGTGTATTACAAGAACACCCTGGTGGCCTTATGCCACGCCCTAGAAGACTGCATTCTAGCCACAGAAAGTCGGCCCCTGGTGGTGGCGGCCTTTCAGCAGGGCAAGTGGTACCTGGAAGAAGCCGATCGCTACCACGAGATTGCCAAGCAGGCCGATCAAATTGTGATCATGGCGGCTCCTGACGGTGGGTTCCACGATCACCCCACGGGCCAGTTAGACAATGTTCACCTAGTCGATCTTGACCCAAGTGATCCGGTGGCCCAGGAAT
>PXDR01000567.1 GCA_003566335.1 Cyanobacteria bacterium T3Sed10_344R1 | reverse complement strand
TTTCGGCCAGCCCCGGCACTTTGGCATCTTTGCTGACGAGGGTGAGCAAAATCTCCCCGGTGCGACGACCCACCCGCAGGGCCAAGTGGCGCAGTTTTCCCTGGTGCTTGGTCTCGTTGTAAATCGACCAGCCCTCAAATTCAATGTCCTGCTTAATCCCGGCCAGCAGGGGGTTTAGCCGCTCGTCCTGGACGGGGCACTGGTTGAGGTTAATTAGCTGGTGGCTGCCCTTGCGGTAGTAACCTGCCTGGACATAGCCGTCGGGGGTGCGATGGAGGGGATAGGTGACCTTATTGCGATAGGCCAAGGGGTCGGGGGCGGCGACGATGGGGCGGATCAGGGGTGCGATCGCATCCTGCTCAAATCCGCCAATCCGGCAAAGCGCCGCCATTAGCTGCTGGGTTTTCGCGGCAAGCTGCCCCTCATAGCTCACCGTCTGCCACTGACAGCCGCCGCACTTATCCGCCACAATGCAGGCGGCCCGCACCCGCTGGGGCGAGGGGTCTAAAACCGTCAACAGCTTGCCAAATCCGTAGGCTGGCTTCACCCGCACCAGCCGCACCTCCACCCGATCCCCCGGCACCGTATCCGGGGTAAACACCACCCGATCCTGCCAGCGCCCGACCCCATCCCCCCGATCGCTGAGGTCGGAGATGTCGAGTTCAACAATGTCGCCTTGAGTCCAGGACATGGGCAAATCTTAGGGTGGGGGCAAGAACAATCAATCCTTAACCGTATCATCTCTAGGCTAGGGGCATGAGGGCAGAATTGACTTAGGGTTTTGGGTTACCGTCTAAGAGGATGTCCGTCTTAGAAGCCCTCTCTGCCATGCTGTTTTTGATTTCGGCCCTGAGCCTGAGTGCTCCCCCAGTTTTTTCCTCCACCCTAATCCTGACCTTGCTGATGATGGTCGGCATGGTCTTCTTCATTCGGGCGTCCGCCAAAGATCGCACCCAGACCGTCGAATTTGGCTCAGAGGTGGCCGAAGTTGACCTGCTAGATCAGCTGAAGGACTACTTTGACCAGCGGGCCTATCAAGTCACCCAAGTCGATGCCGACTCCGGCTGGATTACCCTGCTGGGGCTGGTGCGACCCAGCCTGTTTATCGCTGTCTTTGTCTCGGCAATGGCCGCTGTTGGCTTGTTGTGCCTGGGCCTGATGACTAGCTACACCTTAGGCTGGAGCGAATCTCAAGTGCTAGGGCTGCTGCTGCTGTCTCCCCTGGCTGGACTGTTCTACTGGCGCAAAGCCGGTCGCCCCGAAGAAGTCCGCTTTAGCCTCAAACCCTCTGCGGCTGACCCTTACCAAACCCAGCTCACCGTAGTCGCCCACCGGGATGAAGTGCTGCAACTGCGCAGTCGCCTACCCCGCCTACAGCTGATAGAAGAGTAAAACCCGGCAGGGCCAGTGGTGGACTTAGCCTGCTTCGGCAGGCTTGAACGATGAGCCTGGGGATTTGATCCCCAGGCGAACTGCTGGTGTCGGGCAATCAGGGCACAAACCAAAAACTGGAATTCCCTAAATCCCAGTTTTTGCTTAACTTCGCAGATTTAATTAATAGTTAACCCTCCTAAAGACAGTCGTCAATCTATCAGCAATCTGTTAGTAAAACTCGCCATTAAATTAAGGTTTCCAACGAATATAAGCTGATCTATAAGATTAGAAAATCCCTGAAGTTCTGGGCAGCCTAAGCGCTTGCTCGTTTTTGATGTTTGGTGCAGACGTACAGACTGGGTGGTGCGATCGCAGTATTTACACATCAAAAAATGGACTTACTGAAGTTTTCAGCAAGTCTAGTTGCTTAAGCAATTCACTCATGAAATAGAACCTCTGTCGCTAACAATAGCCCTATGGCCTGATTGTTTTGACTTAGTAGTTCCGGCTTATCAGCTCCGGCTTAGTAATGTCAGGCTATGGCAAATCAAAAGAGGATATCACCATGAATTCTAAAAACAGAGCCAAAGTCACTCCTAAGAAAGTTGACAATAGACTGGAAGCAAATGCTGGCGATCGCACCGACAATCGCACCAGCAATCATAATGTCCAGATCAAGCGTGGCGTCGGCATTCTTGCCGATTATCAAACCACAGATAAAGCCCTAAGAGCGCTAAAAGACATCGGCTATGGCATGGATGATGTGTCCATCATTGGCCAAGATTCAGAGAATTTGAATCGATCGGGTCAAACTGGAAATGATCAGGTTCAAGATCTTCAGCCTGACGATGGCAACCATGCCGATGATGGTGTGGCAACGGGCGTTCTCTCCGGTGGCGCAGTCGGCGGCATTACTGGTCTGCTAGTCGGGCTAGGTACGCTAGCTATTCCTGGAGTTGGCCCAATTATGCTGGCTGGGGCAGCGGCTACTGCGATCGCATCAACAGCTGCTGGTGGAGCAATCGGTGCTGCTGCTGGTGGCTTAGTAGGCGGATTAGTGGGCTTAGGCATCCCTGAAGATCGGGCCAAGGTCTACGACAAGCATCTGTCTCAAGGTAAGTATCTAGTCATCATTGATGGCACAGACAGCGACATTGAACGCGCTAAACCCATCCTCAAGCGCCAAGACGTCCAAGAATGGAATGTTTACGAGATGGCCGATCAGTCTGCCACAACTCGCAACAGCCATACGACACCAAGAGACGTCGATCAAAGAACCATCGACCAACACGGTACTAATCAACGGGCCATCGACCAACGCGGTGTTGATCAGCGAACCATCGACCAACAAGCCATCGACCAGCGCGGTGTTGACCAACGAACCATCGAGCAACGCGGTGTTGATCAACAGGCCATCGACCAACGGAGTGTTGACCAACGCGGTGTTGATCAGCGAACCATCGACCAGCGCGGTGTTGATCAACGTGGTGTTGCCGGTGCACCCTCAGGCTCACTTTAGGATCTGCCTGAAAAAACAGATTCCGCCACAGTCCCAAGCAGATCCCAAATAGAAAGGTTTTAGTCATGAAAAAAATGATTCCGTTAGTGCTAGGTAGTTTGCTGTTGCTGGGGGCTGCGGCCTGTAGCGATAGGACTGACACGACTGCGACAGATGACAACGGCATACGCAGTGACCAAAGAGAATCAGACGCCCGCGCCCGTGAACAACGCGATGGTGCGACGCCTGGAGCTACTGGTGAGCAGCAGACCCCAGGAGATTTGGCTGTTGATATTCGCAATTCTCTAGAAAGCAACCTATCAGGCAGTCGATTGGCTGTTGATGTTGATGATGAGAATGGAAAGGCAACAATCGATGGCAATGTGATGAGCCAAGAGCAGTTTGACCAGATTGAACCCTTAGTGATGGCATTTGAGGGCATTCAGTCAGTTGATGTCAAAGCTGAGATTGATTCCAACTAGTTAGGAGTTGATGCCAATCAACCCAAACTAATATTGAAACGCGCAGATTCTCTCACTTTCGGTGAAGCAACTGCGCGTTTCTCTACTTGGCGTGAGAAATTTATCAGGTTAGCAGGTGCGTGAGGGTCTTTGCTGACAATGCTCTGCAAATAGATAGACTTAGCTAAATCCAAAGGCATAAGACCCCAATTTAAGCTTTGGCTTTAATGATGGCGTTGATATTGAGGCGCTACACCTTAGCAGGATCTCTAGTAAGATGTATTCTTCTGCTACCTTTTTCATCGTATTTAATCAATTCATGCGCAACTTAATCAAATCAATCATCAAGTCAAAAGCCGACTAACAGGAATGATCCTATAGGCAGAGTCCTTAAATTCAACCTTAAATTAGAGTGGCTCTAAAGCGCTCAATTCAGGGCTATTTTCATCGGTTTACCAGAGACGGCTAAGGTCGCCGCCAAACATTCTGAAGGGCTAATAATTCGGCAGGCAAATTTCAGGCATCAGTCGTGAGCTAACCGACAGCGCTGCCATGCCATGAATTAGGGCGATCGCAACACAGAAATTAGGACTGGCTCATAAATATGACGACAAATTCATCAGGGAAATCGGTCTCCTTCTGGATCGACTCCACCCCCACGACAACCTATCCAGCTTTTAGCAACGGCATT
>PXDR01000148.1 GCA_003566335.1 Cyanobacteria bacterium T3Sed10_344R1 | reverse complement strand
GTTACCAACTGCTGATTAATTCGCTGCCCCAGCTGGACTTCCTGCTGGTCAGACATATTGGCGAGCTGAATGTACTGCACGCCGTTAAACAGCAGGTCAAACAGAGAGAACGCCTGGGCCACTTGGGGCGTCGCTAAACCAATCCCCAGGGCGGTGATAAAGGCCACGGAGCCATAGACCCAGCGTTGACGCATTCGACGGGCGATTGAAGAAAGCAGAGACATGGGTTTATTTAGAAAAATGAGGGGGAAGTCAGGAACGGGTAGAAAAGATTTATGGCAGCTCGGCGGGTTAAATCGTTAGATTTACGCAACTGCCTACGGGATTTTAAGACGGCCTTAGCCCTAGATAAGTTGCCGGTACCGTATGGTTAAATACTAGCGATCTCAGGAATTTACCCTGGGCTATCCCATGCCCCGCTGCCGCAATTGGGGGTAAAACGGTAAGGCTGACCCACACTTAGGGTTCCCCATTGCGCGCTTGAGATCTCAACCACTTGCTCCGGCTTTGGCCCTGGAAGGAAAATCCCGATGAAGATTTTGGACACAAAAGGACGGTTATTTGGCAAGGTCAGCCTGCTGGATATGGCAGCGGGCCTAGTGATTTTGCTGGTTGCGATCGCAGTGTTTGTCGTACCAGGCACCAGCGGCTCGTCGGTGGCCCAGGTGGGGGTGCGAAACCAGCCCATCGAAGTAGACCTGATGGTGCGCGGCCTGACCGTTTCTGACCCACCGGAACTGCTGGAGACCCTACAAACCGTTGGCACCACCCGGATTATCATCCGCAACCAGCCCTCAGGCCAAATTGAGATTAAAGAAGTACAGTCCCTACCCCGCAGCGTGGCTGTGCCCCAGCCCGACGGCTCAGTCACGTCTTTCCCAGATCCTCGGCCCGAGTTGGACTACACCATGGACATGCTAATCACCCTCTCTGGCACGGCCCAGGTGACCGATCGCGGCCCGGTCATCAGCGGCAACAACGTCAAAATCGGCACCCAGATTGAGCTAGAGGGCGACCTCTACAACTTCAACACCAGCGTCGTGGGGGTACGCCTGGGCGAGAGTGACAGCTAAGTCCGCACGCGTCATATACACGTCACGACTTGATGCGAATGCCCTGCATTGCCCTCTCTAACTCCCCCTTGGTAAGGGGGAGGACAAGAAAAACTCCAGTTTCCCCCCTTACCAAGGGGGGATTAAGGGGGGGCTACAAGACCTAGAAGTACTCATCAGCAAGTACCCATCAGAGATATGTGTACTTAGTCAATCCTCAAGCGTTTTCTTTCATGACTTCTTTCTCCTTCTGGCAGTCCTTGGCCGATACCGCCCTCGCTGGCGACCTGATTGACCGGGAACATGCCCTCGCCGTCCTCCAAGCCGACGACGACCAGCTTTTGGATCAGCTGGCCGCTGCCCACCGGGTGCGGCGGCAGTATTGGGGCAACCGGGTGCGACTGCACTTTTTGCTCAATGCCCAGAGCGGGCTGTGTCCCGAGGATTGCCACTACTGCTCCCAGTCCAAGATCTCCAGCGCGGAAATTGAGAAATATCCGCTGATGGCTCAGGATCAAATTCTGGCGGCGGCAGCTCGGGCGGATGAACTGAAGGCCGGGACGTTTTGCTTTGTGATTTCTGGGCGATCCCCATCGGCTCCGGTGTTTGAAAAAGTGCTGGAGACGGTGCGGACGGTCAAGGCCAATTACGACCTCAAGGTCTGCGCTTGTTTGGGCCTGCTGGATCAAACCCAGGCTCAGCGTCTGGCTGAAGCTGGGGTAGATCGGGTGAACCACAACCTCAACACCGCCGAAGCCCACCACGGCGAGATTTGCACCACCCATACTTACCAAGATCGGGTGAATACTCTGGCGGCGGTGCAGGCGGCTGGGATTACCACCTGCTCGGGCGGCATTTTGGGCATGGGGGAGTCCGACGAGGATGTGATTGACTTGGCCCTGTCCCTGCGGCGCTTGAACGTTACTAGCGTGCCGGTGAACTTTTTGATCCCGATTCCGGGCACGCCCTTGGGCCATATCAACAGCCTGACCCCGACCCAGTGTCTGCGGATTCTGTGTCTTTATCGGCTGCTGTTGCCGTCCCAGGAAATTCGGATTGCGGGGGGGCGAGAGGTGCATTTGCGATCGCTGCAACCGTTGGGGCTGTATGCTGCCAACTCGATCTTTATCGGGGATTACCTGACCACACCGGGGCAGGCAGCCCAGCAAGACTGGCAGATGATTCGGGATGCTGGGTTTGTGCTGGAGAATGCCCAAGGGTTGCCCCTAACCGACGCTGATTTTGGTACGGCGGCAGCTTTTTCGGCAAAACCGTGCCCCGTGGTATAAACCGCAAAGACGTGGGCAAGCTAACCTGAGAGAAGCTGCTACGTTGAGGCTTGGATGGCGGGCACAAATCGCCGATTTTTCATAGGGGATGTTCACGGCCATTACGATGGGCTGATGCGGTTGCTAGATGCGATCGCACCCAGTGAAGACGACCAGATTTATTTTGTCGGTGATTTAATTGATCGCGGCCCCAAGAGTGCCAAAGTCGTAAATTTCGTTCGAGAGGGTGGCTATCCCTGCGTCTTGGGCAATCATGAACAGCTGTTAATCGACGCATTTCCCAACGGTACCGCCGCCCACATGCCGACGTTGCAGGGCTGGCTGTACAGCGGGGGCCAAGCCACCTTAGCCAGCTACGGCAATATTGAGGCTCTATTGGGCCATCTAGAGTGGTTCCGCAGTCTGCCCCTGTACCTAGATTTGGGGCCGGTGTGGTTGGTTCATGCTGGGGTACATCCTGGTCTTGCGATCGCAGATCAGACCTTCAACGAATTCTGCTGGATCCGCGAAACCTTCCACAGCATTCCCAAACCCTATTTTGACGACAAAGTAATCATCACCGGCCACACCATCACCTTTACTCTGCCCAATGTTGAACCGGGTCAGGTGGCGGCAGGTCAGGGCTGGCTGGATATCGACACTGGCGCTTACCATCCCAAGAGCGGCTGGCTGACTGCCCTCGACTATGACAACCAGCAGGTCTATCAGGTCAACGTTTTTAGCCAACAGTCCCG
Source organism: Cyanobacteria bacterium T3Sed10_344R1 (assembly GCA_003566335.1). Lineage (GTDB taxonomy): Bacteria > Cyanobacteriota > Cyanobacteriia > Phormidesmidales > Phormidesmidaceae > PXDR01. The sequence goes on along the minus strand of PXDR01000148.1, from coordinate 953 downwards.
GATTCTTCCCCTAGAGGACGCCACGGCCCAGATTGACCCCAGCCAAATTCGCCCCCGTCAACGGCAGCAGGTGCCGCGCTAGGATCATCCGCCAGAACAGAATCCGGGCTAGACCAGGGCAAGAACCGAGCTATAACCGAGCCAGGGAACTATGCTAGAGGGCGGCGGCTATGGCCTTTTGAATTGCTGAACTTTCCATGACCCTGACCCAAGTTTGGGGGGCGTTTCTCCTCTTTACCCTCTGCCCGATCCTGGGGGCGCTGCCGCTGACGGGCTGGCTGACCCGATGGCTTAGCGGCATTGATCTAGCCCAGGTGGGCACCAAAAATGTCAGCGTGTCGGCGGCTTTTTACCACGGCGGCAAGCTGGCGGGCATCTCCTCGGTGCTGGCAGAAGCCGCGAAGGGGATCGCGGCGGTGTTGCTGGCCCGCCATTATTTTCCCCAAGACCCCACCTGGGAAGTGATGGGGCTGATTGGGGTGGTGATGGGCCGCTACTGGCGAGGCAAGGGGGCGGGGACGACCAATGTGGTTTGGGGCTTTGTGATCCATGACCCAATTACTGCCGGGCTGACCTTTTTAATCAGCTTTATTAGCTTTACGGTGGTGCGGCAGCGGCAGTCGGGCCGCTTGCTGGTGCTGGGGCTGCTGCCGGTTTTGACCGCCCTACGCCACGGGGACGGGGCGCGAATTGTGGCGGTGGCCGTCCTCAGTGGTTTGATTGCCTGGATTTATCAAAAGATCCCGGATGATCTAGAACTATCCCCCGCAGAAAGTCGCGTGGAGTCTCGGTCTATGTTTCGGTTTTTTCGCGGCGATCGCGCCCTGCTTTCCCTCGACCAGTCTTTAGATCCCCAAAAGGTGGGGGAAAAGGCCGCTACCCTGGCCCAACTGCGTCAGTGGGGTTATCCGGTGCCCATGGGCTATGTGCTGCCCGCCGGGGATGACCCGATG